>JAGDAW010000067.1 GCA_017959345.1 Lachnospiraceae bacterium
TCCGCGGAAGCATAGGGGGAAAGCGGCGGGTATACGCGCACCGGGGCCGGCGGGGCAACCACAGGCGGCTGCGTCTCCGGCACCGGCGGCTGCGTTTCAGGCACCGGCGGCTGCGTCTCCGGCACAGGCGGCTGCGTCTCAGGCACAGGCGGCGCTTCTGTTTCGATTTCTGTCGCCGCCTCTGTCTCGGGTTCTGTCGGCGCCTCTGTCTCGGTTTCTGTCGGCGCCTCCGTCTCGGGTTCTGTCGGCGCCTCTGTCTCAGGTTCTGTCGGTGCCTCTGTCTCGGGTTCTGTCGGCGCTTCTGTCTCGGGTTCTGTCGGTGCCTCTGTCTCGGATTCTGTCGGTGCCTCTGTCTCGGGTTCTGTCGGCGCCTCTGTCGGGAAGTCCGGAATGACGGGTTCGCTTTCGGAAACCGAAGTCCGGCCGGTCTCGTCCGTACCGGAAGGCAGCCCCTCCGGATCCGGCTTCGCGAAAACCGCGGTCACCAGCAGTACGGAAATCAGCATCAGGATCGTATAAAATTTCATAGCCATTCGCCTCCGGAATACACGCATGGAAGATCATCGGTCTTCCGGAACGGTACAGGCCGGTGTTCTGCCGAAACGCCTGTCCCGCTCGCCTTTACAGTTTAGCATCGTCAGTTTGGAAAGTCAATGATTAATTTTGGCGAATGACTGTCTTTCATCTCCGGAAAGCGTGCCCAAAAACTGCAGACCGGGAGGGCCGCGCCCCGCGCGGCCCTCCCGGTCCCACATCCCCGGCTGCCCGAGGGGCAGCCGGTCCATATCCGGATCCTGTTATTTCCCGTCCAGGAAATCACACGCCGCAAGCGCCGCAACCGCCCCGTCGGCCGCCGCGGTCGCCACCTGGCGGACGCGCTTGCTCCGGCAGTCGCCGGCCACGAACACGCCGGGCGTCCGCGTCCTGCAGGACTCATCCGCGTCCGCGTAGCCCCAGGCGTTCAGCGCGAACAGGTCCCGGAAAGGCTCGTTCTGCGGCACCAGCCCGATGGCCACGAAAAGCCCGGACAGCAAGACGTCTTCCGTCCTCCCGTCCGCGTGCGTAAGCGTCACGCCGGACAGTTCCGCCGCACCGCCATCCGCGTCTGCGGTCCCGAGGAGCCCGGTCACATGGACGCCCGTGATCACTTCGACATTGCCGCGCGACGCAAGGATCTCCTGCAGCTTCTTCTCCCCGGTCAGCACGGGCAGGTCCTGGAAAATATACAGCTTCCGGACGAGTTCGGACAGCAGGACCGCCTCCTGCAGCGCGGAATTCCCGCCGCCGACCACACCCACCGTCTGGTCCCGGTAAAACGCGCCGTCGCAGACCGCGCAGAAGGAGATCCCGTTCCCCACGTACGCGTCTTCCCCGGGCAGCCCCAGCATGCGGTGCCGGGCGCCGGATGCGATGACGACGGTCCGGCCTTCGTAATCCCCGGATTCCCCGTGGGCCACGAACGCGGGGCCCCCGTCGGCAGAGACCGCCTCGATCCCGGTCACGGTATCGGATTCGAATTCCGCGCCCTGCGAAACCGCCTGGTCCACCAGCTTCTCCGCGAACGCATTGCCAGAGAGCGCCGTAAAACCGGGAATATTCTCCACCATCGGGGAAAATGTGATCTGTCCCCCGAACGTCTCTTTCTCAATAACCAGCACCGAGCGGTTCGCCCGCCTGCCGTAAACGGCCGCCGTCAGCCCCGCGGGGCCGCCGCCGACGATCAGAATGTCATACATCTGCCTGTTCCTCTTCCCTTCCGAAACGGCGGCCCGGGCCGCATACAGCTCCCGGGCCGTTGTTTCTCCTGTTTTACTGCGGCTGCCGGCGCGTGGATCCTCCCGCATCCGCCGGACCGCCGCCGGTCTCCCGTTACGCGTTCACCGTCTGCAGGGTGCCCAGGAATTTCCTGATATCGCCGACGCCGGTGAATTTACGGACTTCGCCGTCCTGCTCCACGACCAGCGTCGGGGCCTGGCGGATGCCGAGCGCCACCGCGCGTTCGGGATGCTCATTTGCGTAGACTTTCTCGTAGCGGATGCCCATCTTGTCCATCTGCGCCGCGACGATCTTGCAGTTGGGGCAGGTGGTGGTGGCGAACAGCGTGATCACCGGCTTCGCGGTCGCTTTCGCTTCTGCCTTAGGCGCTTCCTGGGCAGGGGCGCTCTCCGCGGCCTTCGCGCCTTCCGTACGCGCGTTCTCCGCCGCTGCCGCGTCCGCCCGCTTCTTCCGGATCAGGCGGGACGCGCCGATGTCATAGACTTTCCGGTCCTTGAACTCCTGCGCCTTCCCGTCGTTCCAGTTCTGCACCGGCCGGTAGTAACCGGTGATCCGGCTGTAGACTTCCGTGGGCTGGCCGCATTCCGGACAGACGGCCACTTCCCCGGTCAGGTACCCGTGGGTCTTGCACACGGAGTAGGTGGGGGACATGGTATAGTACGGCAGTCTGTAATTCTCCGCGATCTTCCGGACCAGCTCCGCCGCGGACTTCCATCCGGGGAGCTTCTCGCCCAGGAAGGCGTGGAAGACGGTGCCGGACGTATACAGGGTCTGGAGTTCGTCCTGCACGTCCAGGGCCGTGAAAATGTCCTCGGTATAACCGACGGGCAGATGCGAGGAATTCGTATAATACGGGGTATCGTCGCAGGACTTCGCCGCGGTGATGATGCCCGGATACAGCTTCACGTCATGCTTCGCCAGACGGTACGCGGTGGATTCCGCGGGGGTCGCTTCCAGGTTGAAGAGGTCCCCGTACATCTCCTGGTAATCCGACAGGCGTTCCCGCATGTGGTTCAGCACTTTCGCCGTCCACTTCTGCGTCTTCTCATGGGTCATGTCCGCCGCGATCCACTTCGCGTTCAGGCCCGCTTCGTTCATGCCCACCAGGCCGATCGTGGAGAAATGGTTGTTGAAGGTGCCCAGGTACCGCTTCGTGTAGGGGTACAGGCCGTTCTCCAGGAGGCGCGTGATGACATTTCTCTTCACGTCCAGGGAGCGCGCGGCCACGTCCATCATCTTATCCAGGCGGCGGAAGAAATCCTCCTCGTTCTCGGAGAGATACGCGATCCTGGGCATGTTGATGGTCACGACGCCGATGGAACCGGTGGACTCGCCGGACCCGAAATACCCGCCGGACTTCTTCCGGAGTTCCCGGAGGTCGAGACGCAGGCGGCAGCACATGGACCGCACGTCCGAGGGCTCCATGTCGGAATTGATGTAGTTCGAGAAGTAGGGCGTGCCGTACTTGGCGGTCATCTCGAAGAGGAGTTTGTTGTTCTCCGTCTCCGACCAGTCGAAATCCCGGGTGATGGAATAGGTCGGGATGGGGTACTGGAAGCCGCGGCCGTTCGCGTCGCCTTCGATCATGATCTCGATGAAGGCTTTATTGACCATGTCCATCTCGGGCTTGCAGTCTTTATATTTGAAGTCCAGCTCCCTGCCGCCGACGATGCAGTTCAGTTCCGCAAGGTCCGCCGGCACGGTCCAGTCCAGCGTAATGTTCGTAAACGGGGACTGGGTGCCCCAGCGGGAAGGCGTATTGACGCCGTAAATGAAGGACTGGATGCACTGCTTCACTTCCTTGTAGGAAAGGTTATCCACCTTCACGAAGGGGGCCAGATAGGTATCAAAGGAGGAAAATGCCTGCGCCCCGGCCCACTCGTTCTGCATGATGCCGAGGAAGTTCACCATCTGGTTGCAGAGGGTGGACAGGTGGCTCGCCGGGGAAGACGTGATCTTCCCGGGGATGCCGCCCAGGCCTTCCTGGATCAGCTGCTTCAGGGACCAGCCGGCGCAGTAGCCGGTCAGCATGGACAGGTCATGGATGTGGATATCCGCGTTCCGGTGCGCGTTCCCGATCTCCTCGTCATAGACTTCGGAGAGCCAGTAGTTCGCCGTGATGGCGCCGGAATTCGACAGGATCAGGCCGCCCACGGAATACGTCACCGTGGAGTTCTCCTTCACCCGCCAGTCGTTGATCTTCAGATAGTTGTCCACGATCTGCTTGTAATCCAGCAGCGTAGTGGACATGTTACGGAAGCGCTCGCGCTGCTTCCTGTACAGGATATATGCCTTCGCGACGTCGTCATACCCGGCGCGGATCAGGACGGACTCGACGGAGTCCTGGATCTGCTCCACGGTAATCTCATTGTTCTCGATCTTTGATTCGAAAGCGGCCGTGACCTTCAGGCCCAGGAAATCGATGACGTCCGGATGGTACTGCATCTCACAGGCGTCAAATGCTTTCGTTATGGCATCTGTAATCTTGGAAAGGTCAAAATCTACGACTTTCCCGTCTCTCTTTACTACACGGTACATGTGCTGCGTCCCTCCTGATCCATATAAACCGCCCGGCCCGGTGCCGGCGCGGTGACTGTCTTTCAGACCCGTTTTTGCGCCTCCCCTGCCCTTCTTCGGGGCCCTCCGGGGCGCAACGCGGAAATTAATCAGAGTATACCGCAACATTTGGACGGTGTCAAGCCCCAAAAACACAATATATTGTGTTTTTTCAGCGCCGTTGCAGGATCATCAGTAGTCCCAGCGGTTCCAGTCGCCCGACTGGATGGGCGGGACGCCCGCGTCCAGCACCCGGAACGTATACCCGCGGCTCAGGTAGATCCAGAGCACCTCGGGCACGCAGCTCACGGTGAGGTCCATCCCCGTGCCGTCATGGCACAGGATGACGGGCAGGGTCCGGTTCAGGCCGTCCGCGGCGTTCGCGAGGATCTCTTCCTTCGTGGTCTTCGTGCTCCCGCCTTCCATGATCACGTTCCAGTCCCAGAACACCACGCCCATGTAGTTCAGATAGGCAACCGCCTGGTTCATCCAGCTGAGCTCCCGGTAAGAACCGCCCGGGAAACGGTACAGGCGCGGCGTATAGCCGATCACCTGGGTCAGGTAGTAATACATCTGGTCAAAGTCCCGCTTCCACATCTCGAAGCTGCCATAGACCTGACTATAATCATGGCTCGTGCAGTGGATGCCGATCGCATGCCCGCGCGCGAGGATCTCCCGGTAGACGGATTCCAGCTCCGGCCGGTAAACGACAAAAAATGTGGCCTTCACGCCGTACCAGTCCAGCATGTCCAGGAGGTGCGGCGTCAGGTTCGAGGGGCCGTCATCAAACGTGATGTATACCGTCTTCTCCGCGTGGAGCTGCCTGGCGCGGGCCTTCAGCTCCGCGGCCGATGCGTACGGCGAAAGCGGCGGGTAATAGGAAGTCTGGGCCGGGGGCACGGCGGGCTGTGTCGGGGCTTCGGTCGGCGCCTCGGTCGGGGCTTCGGTGGAAGCCTCGGTCGGGGCTTCGGTTTCCTCCTCCGTCGGGGCTTCCGTGGAAGCCTCTGTCGGCGCTTCGGTTTCTTCCTCCGTCAGGGCTTCCGTGGAAGCCTCTGTCGGGGCTTCGGTTTCCTCCTCCGTCGGAGCTTCGGTGGAAACCACGGCAGACGTTTCCGTCCCGGCGGACGGATCCGGCGCCTCCCGCGGCAGCCAGACCGCCTGGATCAGCAGCATGACCAAAAGAACGAGCAGATGCTGAATCTTCATCGCAAAAGTACCCCCCGGAACAGGGCGTAAATCCGAAATAGGGACGGCACCATCCATGCGCGCCCGGCTGTCCTTCGCAGCCTGCCCTGTTCTTCATTTACAAATATTTTAGAGCGGGCGGCAGGAAAAGTCAATGTTTTCTCCCATGAAAAACACCGGAAAAACTCACACCCCGCGGATCCCCACGGTTTTCACATACCGCGCGGCTTCCGCCTGCATGGCGCCGAGGGTTTCCCGGGAGACCGGGTGCAGATTCTCCCCGATCAGGCGGCCGGAATCCACAAAATTCTGGAGATAATACGCGTCCGCGCCCGCGATCCATTCCGCGATCTTCCGGATATCCCCGGCCGTATGGAATTCGGAAACGACGGTGGTGCGGAACTCGTACGGCACCTCGCCGGACAGCAGGTACGAAACCGTCTCCCCGACGGACGCGAGGTCCACGTCCGTCCCGGCGGTCTCCGCGTACTTTTCCCGGCAGTTCTTGATATCCACGGCCACATAATCCACGAGGCCGTCCCGCACCAGTTCCTTCAGGAACGCCGGTTTCGTGCCGTTATGGTCCAGCTTCACGAGGAAGCCGAGCGCTTTCACGCGGGACAGGAAGCTGCCGAGGTCCTTCTGAAGCAGCGGTTCCCCGCCGGTGACGGCCACGCCGTCCAGGATGCCGCGCCGCTTCTTCAGGTATTCGAGCACATTTTCCTCCCCGTAGTCTTCGAGGCTGTCCGTGTCGGTGACCAGAAGGGCGTTGTGGCAGAACGGACAGCGCAGGTTGCAGCCCGGGGTGAAGACCGTACAGGCCACTTTCCCCGGGAAATCGAGCAATGTCATCTTCTGAAGTCCTGAAATACGCATCTCTCTCCGCTCCGTTTCCGGCGGCAGGGACCGCGTCCGCGGCCGCCCGGATCCATCCGATTCTTTCATGAACGCCGGATTCCTGCCCGGTGATTCCCGTATAGGATAGCAGACGTCCGGGGGAAAGTCAACGCGATTCCGCCGCCCGGGTCATTCCTTCTTTTTCGTTTCCCAGCCTGCCGGCGATCATGATGCACTGCGCGCCGCAGCCGGCCTTCGCTTCGCCCGGCCGACTGAAACGGGGTGCCCGCTTCCCGCGCGCACCCCGTTGCCAGAGACTGCTGCCGTCCCTGCCTGCCTTCTTCCGTTCCGATGGCTCCCCTTTTCACGAGATTCCGGATTCCCTGGTGCCGGATCATTTCCCCTGTATCATAAAGCGGCCGGAAGACAGACGCGGGACATTCCCCGTTTTTCAGCCCGGGAGGGGCGCTGCCCTTCCCGATTGTCTCTTTCACCCCTTATACGCAGGAAAAGCCAAAATCTCTCATGGTTTTGACAAAAAATTATTATTAAGTTGATTGCCAAAGTTATTTCTGGTTCCAACTCTGGCTTTTGTTTTTGTCTGACTAACTTCCGGTTTGGCTTTTTTCCGCTGTTTTCGCTGTTGTTTTTCCCCATTTCCCGGAGTATAATTGAGGAAAATGCGAGGGATTTTGAGTATGCGGTCGCGAGCCCCCGGAAAGTCGTTTGCAAGAGTAACTTCCGGATGCCTCAGTGCAAGGTTCTCCGTTCCGTATCCTCCTGCCAGTGTTTTTACTTCAGTAAACTTGGCTTCAGGCTGACCTCATCCTGCAAGATGACCGTGAGCCCGATCCGTTCCATCGCATTTTTATCGAATGACTGCAAGGCCTTCTTCATGGGTGTCGCGCCGTGAAGTTTAGGCCTTGTTGTGTTATTGATGTGATTGACCATCAACAGCACCTGTTCCTGCGTCAGTTCGTCAAATGCGGTCCCTTTCGGCAGTACATATCGTATGTATTCGTGATTCTTCTCCAGCTCGCCCTTTTGCTCCGAATGTCTTGGCTCGCTAACACAAACCGCCTGCGAATGCAAGCGGTTTTTTCGTAAAAGCTTTAAAAAGTTGCGGAGCCCACTCCGGAGACGTTAATAGGAGTAAACGATTCCGGCAAGGACCCATCCCTCTTCCGTCCGTTTGACGATGACCGGCGGGTATCCGGAGATCTTCTCAGGACTATAGGCGTATCCGTTTAAGGTGAATGCCTCCTCCACATTGGCATGGAGGATCACGAAAGGAACATGCAGGGGAACAGGGTGGTCGTAAGACAGCCATTGGGCAATTCTGTCAATGTTCACTTCATGATCATACTCCTCCTCAACGAGTACCGCGGGCATTACGGCCCTTAACTCTTCTTCAGTACCCGTATGCGGGATGCCCCAGAAGACATCGATCTTCGGGAAAGCGTTTTTCACGCCCTCTCTGGCTGCTTCAATGTCCTCTTCCCCAAGTCCTTCCGTCAGGCGTACGGCCACCCGGCGGTAGATTTCAAACGCCTCTTCCCGGGCTTCTCCCGTGTAACCGCTATGTAACCCATGGGTTCCCACATCTTTGACGACGGTCCAGCCGTCATCCCGGCGGATGATTTCCAGAAGATGCTTATAACCGAAAGCAACCACTTCCAGGATACAGAGATCCGGTTCGTCCAGGATGGTCCGGTGATACCTGAAACTGAACCTGTAAGAGTGCTTCCCCTCCTCATCAATGTCCCCTCCCAGATAGGTGTGGTCCCCAAGGGACCCGGGGGAGAGATCACTGTAAACCGCTTCCCACCTCCGGATCACTTCTTCAGCAGCAGGGACCGGTCCCCCCGATTCCCATGCGCTGAAATAATCCAGGATAAACGGCTCTATCTCGTCAAAAGTGTCCGGTTTTACATAAGTGGACTCTGCCGGGATGCCGTCCCTGACGGAACCGGATATCCCGGTTACCCGCATTGGAATACGGCCTGTGCCGGCTTCGGACGGATCCACAGCACCCGGTCCCGGAACGTCTGTCTCCCGGGATTCCGCAGGCACGGTCCCCGGAACGTCTGTTTCCGGTGATTCGGAAGGCACGCGCCCCGGAACATCTGCCGCCTGTGATTCCGCAGGCACGGTCCCGGTATGCCCCTGGCACCCGGTCAGGATCACGCTGATCATGAGCAGAAGTGCAGTCAGAATTCTTAGCATAGTCTATTCCTCCTTTTCTTTCATCATATGATGATGATGTTGGGGTAGAAAGCCCCTGTGTACCTTGAAAATATCATATTAAAACTGTGATTCTCTTCTTATCGTGGTTGTTTTCTGGTATAATAGATCCATGATAAACGGAGGTAAGCGGGCATGTCATTCAGAGAGAATTCCAACCAGCAGATGACTCTATCCGATAGTCTCTGGGGGCTAACCGCCAGAGAAAAGAAGGCGCTTGAGAAATCCTGGGCTAAGACATTTTCAGAAGA
>JAGDAW010000068.1 GCA_017959345.1 Lachnospiraceae bacterium
CGGCCGTCCGTTCCGCGATGCAGCCGGTCAGGGCGCCGAAACCGCCGCCGGCTTCGAGCACCCGCCAGTCCGCGCCGAACGGGTACCAGTTCAGGAGGCCCGCCCGCAGGGAACTCAGGTTGTAAAAGAACGGCCAGGGGGCCTTGTCACGGATCACGTCGTCGTACTGGTCCGCCCTGTAGGATCCGATGATCTCCGCGATTTCATTGTCATAGGTGTTCAGTCTGTCGGACATAAGGCCCTTTCGATGCGCTCCGCAATGTACTGGTTCTCAATCTCATTCAGGTGCTGGGGGACGGCGCCGTACTCATACCGGCTGTCCGTATAGTACAATGTGTCTCTGGACGGGGAAACCACGACCGCGTCCGTCAGGTACGTTCTCGCATAATTGTAGCAACCCATCAGGATCCCGTTCCACAGCTGGATCTGCCCGAGGTTCGGATGGGTTTCGAGCCGTTCGAGGTCCCCGACGTACGGGCTGAGGTAATTTTCGACGATCACGAACCGGATCCCGGGCACGGCCTGCCGCACGGTTTCGGTGAACCTGCGGAAAGCCGCCTGCCAGAGCAGCGTGCATGCCTCGGTTCCCCGCGTAATGACGCGCCCCTGCGCCAGAAGGCCCGCCGCGTCCGTCTCTTCCCCGGTTTCCGCGTCCCGGAACACGGCTTCTTCGAGCGCGTCGCTGACGGTCAGGTACGCGTCCCCGAGCGCGAGGACGTCAAACCGCTCCTCGATGAAGTCCATAAAGAGGTACCCGGGCCGGAGTTCCCTGAGGATCTCCGGGAACGTCTGGCGGAACTCCCGCTCCATCATCATCCGGCGATAGCGGTTCTTATGGGTCACCGTGAACCGGGACGCCGGCGCGCCGGCCAGGCTGATGATGCTTGAAAAATTGAACCGCCCGTACGGGTCATGGAGCCAGTCCATATGGGTCAGGATCCGGTCCAGGTTGTACCCGCCCCAGGTGATATAGGGTTCGTTATGCCCTTCCGGAAATGTCTTCCCCAGGAACGCGCGGTAATTCCGGACCAGTGCGCGGAATTCGTCCTGCGGCTTCCTGTGGAACTGCATGGCGAGGATGTCGCTGAGGCGGTATTTCACGATCCCTTCCAGCGTATCCGCGTAGGTTTCATACAGCCCGGTCCGACGAAACTCGCCCGTCAGGAAGTCCATGGCCTCCAGACCGAGCACAGGGTCCGGGACGCCGTCCTGCCCGGCAAACCCGTTCTCGATCAGCGAATTCTCACGGAAGCGCCGGTAAAAATACAGCGGCTCGTTGACGTTCACGATGCGGTTGCTCAGCGCGAGCATCAGCGAATAGACCGCCGGGGATTCAAAGGAACAGTCCGGCATCCGGACGCCGTTCCCCGTCCACAGGCGCCGCCGGGAAATGGCCTTGTAGGTCGCCGTGGGGCCGTATTTCATATGTTCGCGGAGCGTATACGCAAGCCCCATCCGGCTGCCGCAGGAACGGTGGATCTGCGTCCCGGTGCGGTTGTCGTACCGCCAGAGGTCGCATTCCGCGTAATCCGCGTCCGCTTTCTTCGCGGCGCGCCGCAGCTTCTCGAGATACGTCACGTCCAGCCAGTCGTCCGGGTCGACGAACGCCAGGTATTCCCCGCGGGCCATGTCGATCCCGAAATTCCTTGCGGACGCGACGCCGCCGTTCGGGCGGTCGAAGACGATGACGCGGGCGTCCTTCCGGTCCCATTCCATACATTTCCCGGGGGAGCCGTCGGAGGAGCCGTCGTTGATCAGCAGGATTTCGAAATCCGGGAACGTCTGGGCGACGACGCTCTCCATGCACTGGTCGATGTATTTCTCC
>JAGDAW010000069.1 GCA_017959345.1 Lachnospiraceae bacterium
GAAAGCGCCCGCATCCGCGCCGCGCAGTCCTCAGGATCCCACGGGAGGAAGCCTTCCGAGAAGCCGGCCGCCGGGATCACGCGGGTTTCCGTACAGAAGTTCCCGTACTCGTTCCTGGCGGGGACCCGCACGGTCAGCGTATCCGCGGTCCGGTCCTCGATCGGGAGGATGACGCCGAGCCGCTGCCACGGCTCCGGGCCGGACGGCGTAAGCGATACGGCGATGCGGTCCGCCGTGAGGTAGGACCGGAAGGACGCCCGGTCCGCTTCCGTCGCGTCCGATTTCAGGATCCAGCCGTAATAGTATTCGCCCTGGACGAAGTACCACTGCCCGTCCAGCGATTCGTGAAGGATCAGCACGCCGGACGCGTACGGGAGCTTCGTCTCCTGCATCCGGTCGTGGTCGCGGTCCAGCATCGCGGCGGTCGCCCGCTCGACGGTCGGGAACGCGCGCACGTCCGCGTTCTTCAGCAGGATCGCGTATCTGACCGGTACGCGGCCCCCGGGTTCTTCCTGCATCTTCTTCAGCAGGAAATCCCGGTTCGTGTTCCGGACCAGGTCCGCTTTCCGGTCGTCCGTGAAGGGCCCGTACCCGAGATACGGGGTGTTCGGCATCCCGTAGGAATTCAGCATGAACAGGACGTCTTCGTACGCGTACGTACATTCCCCGAGGACGTCGTACAGCATGGAGGACGGGTTCGCGAGGGTCCGCGCATTCACTTCGGCGATGTCTTCCGGCATCAGGCGTCCCAGGAAGCGGCTGAAGGCCGGTTCGTCCGGGGGCGCCGGTTCCGTCGGCGCGGGCTCCGTCGCAGGCGGTTCCGTCGCAGGGGGTTCCGTCGCAGGGGGCTCCGTCACAGGCGGTTCCGTCACGGGCGGCTCCGTCACAGGGGGCTCCGTCGCGGGCGGCTCCGTCGCGGGCGGCTCCGTCGCCGGCTGTGTCCCTTCCGTCTCCGAAGGGACGCCGGTCCCCGGTTCCGCGGGCGCGGTCGTATTCTCAGGCGCCGTGGAATCCTCCGGCACAACGGAACCTTCCGGCTCCGTCCCGTACGATGACCCCTCGGGGTCGGTCCCCGGCCGGATGTCCGGGAACGGGACCATGCATCCGCAGACCAGGATGCAGCAGAGAATCAGGATCCATGGAAAAAGCCTTCCGCCGCTCATGCCGCCGCCCTCGCTTTCTTTCTCGTCAGCCGTTCTTCTTCCGCCGCCTTCTCCAGCGCTTTCCGGTCCATATACGCCGTGACCTTGTCAAACAGCTGTTCCAGGAGGTCGATGGCGGCCGGCGTAAACGTAATCACCGCAAGCAGGACCAGGACGCCGGTGCTGGTCACCGCGGTCAGGTCCAGCATGTTCCGCGTGAAGATCATCACCAGCAGGTAGACGACCTCCATGGTGTAGACGACGACGCGCCGGTACACCGTCAGCGGCGAATAGATCCGCTTCAGCATGAAGAAATAGATATACCCGATGCCGAGCACGCACATGGTGCTCATCATATCCGCGTTCTCGTGGTTGATCGCAATGCCGATGTTCGTGATCATGAAGCAGATCACGGCAATGATGATGCCGGCGGGCACCGCGTTCCGGAACACCTGCCGCATGAAATCCTTCCGGACCTGGCGGAACGTGGGTTCCATCTGGAGGAAGAACGTGGGCACGCCCACCGCGCACGCGGAGATCATGGTCAGCTGCACCGCCTGGAAGGGGTACATCTGGCCCGCAAGCAGCGTCCCGATGGACAGCAGCACGGAAAATGTGGTCTTGATCAGGAACATGGAGCTCGCGCTGCAGATATTGTTGATGACCCGGCGCCCCTCCATCACGACGGACGGCATGGAGGAGAAATTCGAATCCAGCAGGACGATGTTCGCGGCGTGCTTCGTGGCTTCCGCCCCCGCCGCCATGGCAATGGAGCAGTCCGACTGCTTCATCGCGAGCACATCGTTCACGCCGTCGCCCGTCATGGCGACCGTATGGCCGTCTTCCTGCAGGCACTCCACCATCATCCGCTTCTGTTCCGGGCGCACCCGCCCGAAAACGGTGTTCTCACGGAGCGCGGCCGCCATCTCCTCCTTCGTCCGGATCCGCGACATATCGACGCACCGGTCCGCATTTTCAAGGCCGCAGCGGAGCGCGATCCGCGACACGGTCAGGGGGTCGTCCCCCGAAATCACTTTCAGCGCCACGTCCTGCTTCTGAAAGAAATCCAGGGTTTCGCGGCAGTCCTTCCGGATGATGTCGCTCATGACGACGTAACCCGCGGGTTCGAGGCCTTCCGGAACGGAGGCGTCCTCCGGGGCTTCCTCCGCGTGCCCGAGCACGATGACGCGGAAGCCTTCCGCCGCATAGGATTCGACGGTTTCAAGCAGCGCCCGGTTCTCCGGGAACAGGAAGCCGGCCGCACCCATGTACCAGGCGCCGTGCCCGTGGAAGGAGGCGCCGGAATATTTCCTGTCGGAAGAAAAGGGAATGACGGTCCGGACGTCCCAGGGGGTCTTCGTCCGGCCGAAATACGCGAGGATGCCTTCGCCCGTGGCGTTCGTCACTTCCTGGGAAGCCAGGACGTTCCGGAACGCCTCTTCCATCTCCTCGCCGGGGATGAACGACTGGGTCCGCTCCACCTTCAGCCGCCCTTCGGTCAGGGTCCCGGTCTTATCCAGGCACAGGACGTCGACCCGGGCGAGCGTCTCGATGCAGTAAAGCTCCTGCACCACCGTGCGCTGCTCCGCGAGCCGGAGCACGCCGAGCGTCAGCGCGACGGACGTCAGCAGCATGAGCCCTTCCGGGATCATCCCGATGCCGGACGTCACCATCTGCACGACGGCGGTCTGGAAATCCACCCCGAGCAGGAAATAGCTCTTCAGGAAGAGCCCCGCGCAGAGCGGGACGATGAAAAAGCTGATGATCTTCAGGATCCGGTCCAGGCTGTTGCGGAGTTCCGAATCCACTTTCTTGAAGCGCTTCGCCTCCCCCTGGATGGTCTCCGTATAGTTCTCCGCCCCCACGTGGATCACGCGCACGTACGCGCTTCCGGACGTCACGAACGTCCCGGAGAAGATCTGCGCCCCCTTCGTCTTCGCGATGTGGTCCGATTCGCCGGTGAGCATGGCTTCATTGACCTCGATCTCCCCGTCCAGGACCTCCGCGTCCGCGGCGATCTGGTCGCCCGCGCGCATCTTCAGCACGTCGTCGAGCACGATCTCGTCCACCGTGATCTTGGTGAGCTTCCCGTCCCGGACCGCCATGGCGTGGGAGGCCGTGAGGATGGAGAGCTCGTCCAGCGTCTTCTTCGTCCTCAGCTCCTGCACGATGCCGATCAGCGTATTGATGACGATGACGATAAAAAATGTACCGTTTTTAAAGGATCCGGAGATCACGACCAGGACGAAAAAGGCAAGGTTCAGCAGGTTGAAGAACGTCATGGTGTTGGACAGGATGATGTCCTTCACCGACTTCCCCGTCTTACGGCTGCTGTTTACGTTGACCTGCCCTTTCGAAATCCGGTCGCGGACCTCTGCCGATGTAAGGCCTTCCGGCATGTTTCACTCCTTTATCCGATGATTGGGTCTGTCCCGCTTCTGAGTACTTCAGAACGCCCGCGGTCCCGGTCTCAGTGCTTCTGGCGGTACCCGTCCAGGAAATCGCCGAGCGCGTTCAGCGCCTCCGTCAGCACCCCGACCCGGGGCAGGTAAACGATCCTGAAATGGTCCGGCGTCCTGTAATGGAAGCCCTTCCCGGGCGTAAACAGGACCTTCTTCGCGTGGAGCAGGTCCAGGCAGAACTGCTCGTCGTCCGTAATATCGAATTTCTTCACGTCCAGCTTCGGGAACGTATAGAACGCCGCGCGGGGCCGCACCTCCGAAAGGCCGGGGATGCTGTTCACGATGCGGTCGACGCACTCCCGCTGCTCGAAAATCCGGCCGCCCGGCTGGAGCAGCTCTTCCGACGACTGGGTGCCGCCGAGCGCGGTCTGGATGATCATCTGCGCGGGCACATTGGAACAGAGGCGCATGGAGGACAGCATGTTCAGCCCTTCGATGTAGCTCTTCGCGTGCCGCTTGTCGCCCGAAAGCACCATCCACCCGGCGCGGAAGCCCGCGATCCGGTGGGACTTCGAGAGGCCGTTCATCGTGACGCACAGGATGTCCGGCGCCAGGGCCGCCGCCGAAACGTGCTTCAGCCCGTCCATGACCAGCCGGTCATAGATCTCGTCCGAGAACAGGATCAGGTCGTGTTCCCGGGCCACCTGCACGATCTCCTCCAGCACTTCCTTCGGGTAAAGGGCGCCGGTGGGGTTGTTCGGGTTGATGATGACGATGGCTTTCGTCCGATCCGTCACCTTCTTCCGGATGTCCTGCACGTCCGGGTACCAGTCCGCCTGTTCGTCGCAGCAGTAATGGACCGCGGTGCCGCCGGCAAGGGTCACGCTGGCGGTCCAGAGCGGGTAATCCGGGGCGGGCACGAGCACTTCGTCGCCATTGTCCAGCAGGCCCTGCATGGCCATGGTGATCATCTCGGACGCGCCGTTCCCGGTATAGATATGGCTGATGTCAAGATTCGGCAGGCCCTTCAGCTGGTGGTACTGCATGATCGCTTTCCGCGCGGAAAACAGCCCTTTCGAATCCGAATAGCCTTCCGCGTCCGGAAGGTTGAAGATCATGTCATGGATAATTTCCACGGGGGCGGCAAGCCCGAAGGGCGCGGGGTTCCCGATGTTCAGCTTCAGGATCCGCTCGCCGTTCTGCTCCATCCGGTTCGCCTCGTCAAGGACCGGCCCGCGCACGTCGTAGGAAACTTCATCGAGTTTATGGGATTTCGTGAATTCACGCATCTCCGGATTCCCTCCTTTCGGATAGAAATTGCATTCTGGTTATTATATCAAACCGTGTGGGGATAGTCAACTATACAACGCCCCTTTTGAAATGTCCCCGCGTCACCGGGAAGGGTTCCCGCGCGGCTTCCGCCCCCGCAAGGAAGACCCTTTCGTATTCCGAAAGGAGCGCTTCCGCCTCTTCCGCGGTCTCTTCGAGGAGCACGATCCGGAGCACCGCGAGGCCCAGCTGCAGGACCTGTCCCGAATACGGCGCGAGGGCCGTCGGCACATGGTTGTACACCGTGTTCATGCACACCGCACAGTCGGCGGTGACGGGCATGTGGCTCCCGGTCCGGTCGGTGAGGTACAGGACAGAGGGCGTGCGGTCACATTGTCCGGCGGTTTTCTTCAGGCATCCCGCGCTGATCATCATCGGGACGCGCCCGTAGACCGTCATCTCCTGCCCGGAAAAGCCGGTGTCCCGGATCTCCCGGTAGTTCAGCTCATACGGGACGGAGACCCGTGCGATCCCGGCTTCGTGAAGCGCCCGCGCCGATTCCGGGTTGAACGCGTAGAAGGTCTCGTCCGCGATCACCGGGACGCCGGGTAATGTTTCCCCCGCAAAGGCCAATGCCTCGAAGCCGGATACGGATATTTCGTCAAATCCGGCCTGTTTCAGGGCTTTCGCATGGGGACGCAGGTATTCTTCCGCCTTCAGCCGGAAAACCTGCGGAAGGCGCAAAAGGACGCGTTTCCCGGCGCGGTGGCAGGCCTCCGCAAGGGCGCCGTACGCTTCCGGCCGGAACGCCGCCGCGTCGATCTCGATCCGGGAAACCGCGGACCGGAGCGCCGCATGGAACTGCGCGTCCGTCCGGACACGGACGGATAAGGACGGGCGCCCCGCGGGCGCCGGTTCCGGGACAGCGCTGTCCGGGATACCCGCCGCATGGCCATCCGGCACAGGGGCCTGATCCCTAGACGCGTCCCGCGTTTCCGGGGGGCAGGTCCTTTCATAACGTTTATGGACCGCCGCTTCCAGCGCCGCGCACGCGCCCCTCCGGCACTCGTTCATCGCGGACACGGGCAGGAACAGTCCTTCCCCGGTATCGCCCTCCATGGAGGCGCAGGAAAATGCAGTCCCGCCGAACTTTGAAAACTGCCTTACGCAGTCCTCCTCCGTCAGCGCGCGGCTCTTCGCCGCGGACGGGACGGTATCCGACACATACGACGCGGTTACGGTCTCCCCGTCCAGCGTCGTCCACAGCGTCATGGACAGGGGTTCCCCCGGCATGACGCGGAACGTGCCGTGCACGGGCTGCGCAGCTTCCCGGTCGATGTACAGCGCCTTCAGTTCGCGCAGGTAGGCATCCTCGTGCGCCCGGAATTCCGGCTTCCGGAGCGTCACCATATCCCGCCCGTTCTGGCGGTCCAGGTACGCGTCCGTGAAGCCCTGCCGGTTGAACAGGTCGAACAGCCGGTCCATGTCCTGCCGGGACACCCGGTAATTCTCTTTCGTCATTTCGCCGCTTTCCAGCAGGTCCAGGTATTTCCGGTAGACGGAAGTGACGCCCGCGGCGTATTCCGCCGACTTCATCCGCCCTTCGATCTTCAATGAGACGGCGCCGGATTCCAGGATTTCCGGGAGCCTTTCGATGGTATTCAGGTCCTTCAGGCTGAGCAGGTACGGCGCGCGGGGGTCCGAAACCGTCCGCCCTTCCGCGTCCTCGAACCGGTACTCCATCCTGCAGGGCTGGGCGCACCGCCCGCGGTTCCCGGACCGGCCGCCCGCCATGCTGCTGAACAGGCACTGCCCGGAATAGCAGTAACACAGGGCGCCGTGGATAAAGCACTCCACTTCGATGCCCGTATCCGCGATCCGCCTGATCTCCCGGAGCGACAGCTCCCGGGCCGGCACCACCCTGGACACGCCGAGCGCCCGCAGGTACGGCACGGCGCCGGGGCCGGCGACCGTACACTGGGTGGACGCGTGGACCGGGAGTTCCGGGAACCGGCGGCGGAGCAGGCGCATCTCGCCCAGGTCCTGGACGATCACGCCGTCCAGGCCCGCCTCATAAAGCGGGCCGATCAGCGCCGGCAGCTCTTCCGTAAGCTCCCGCGCCTTCATCAGGGTATTGACGGTCAGGTAGAGCTTCCGGCCCCGTACGTGGGCGTAACGGATGGCGTCCGCATAGGCGCCCGCGTCTTCATTGTCCGCATAGGCCCGGGCGCTGAACCTGGGAAGCCCCATATAAACAGCATCGGCGCCGGCCGCGATGCATGCTTTCATCACTGAAAATGATCCTGCCGGCGCCAAAAGTTCAATTTTCCTTCTCATACACGATGCCCAGATGGCGGTATGCCAGTTCCGTGGCCACCCGCCCCTTCGGTGTCCTCACCACAAAGCCGTTCTGGATCAGGTACGGCTCATATACGTCCTCCAGCGTCCCCGCGTCTTCGGAAAGCGCGGACGCGAGGGTGTCCAGGCCGACGGGCCCGCCGCCGAACTGTAGGATGATCGTCTTCAGGACCTTCCGGTCGCTGACGTCCAGCCCGAGCCGGTCGACTTCGAGCAGGTCCAGCGCGGTGTCCGTAAGCGCCTTCGTAATCACGCCGTTCCCGCGCACTTCCGCGAAGTCCCGCACCCTTTTCAGGAAGCGGTTCGCGAGCCGCGGGGTCCCCCGTGACCGTCTCGCGATCTCGAGGGTGGCTTCTTTCTCGATCCGGACGCGGAGCACGTCCGCGGAGCGCTCGATGATCCGCTCCAGCTCATGGACCTGGTAAAACTCCATCCGGTGCATGATGCCGAACCGGTCCCGGAGCGGGGCCGTCAGCATGCCCGCGCGCGTCGTCGCGCCCACAAGGGTAAACCGGGGCAGGTCCAGCCGGATGCTCCGCGCCGCGGGGCCTTTCCCGATCACGATGTCGATCGCGAAATCCTCCATGGCCGGGTACAGGACTTCCTCCACCTGCCGCGACAGCCGGTGGATCTCGTCGATAAACAGCACGTCATTCGCCTGCAGGCCGCTCAGGATGGCCGCGAGTTCCCCCGGTTTCTCGATCGCGGGCCCCGATGTCACCTTCATATTGGTGCCCATCTCGTTCGCGATGATGCCGGCCAATGTGGTCTTCCCGAGGCCGGGCGGCCCGTACAGGAGCACGTGGTCCAGCGCTTCGTGGCGGGCGCGCGCCGCTTCGATGTAGATCGAAAGCGTCTCCTTCAGCTTCTCCTGCCCGATGTATTCCGAAAGGGCGGACGGCCGTAAGCTGGTGTCCAGGCCTTTGTCTTCTACTGTCTCTTCCGTGGCAATGATCCGTCTCTGCATGTCTTACCTGCTCAACCTCCGCAGGGCCTCCTTCAGGATCTCTTCCGTCGTCATGTGGTTCGTATCCAGGCCGCGCACCGCCCGGAGCGCGTCCGAATTCGAATAGCCGAGCACCGTCAGCGCCATCACGGCTTCGCTCCGCGCGGAAGGTTCCGCGTCGGCGCCCTGTGCGCCGTAACCGCTGTCCGCGGCAAAGTCCGGGTGGTCCGCAGACACCCGGTCCTTCAGCTCTATAATCAGGCGTTCCGCCGTCTTCCGCCCGATCCCCGGCGCTTTCGAGAGCGCCTTCACGTCGCCGGAAAGCACCGCGAACGCCACTTCGTCCGGCGTCATGGCGGACAGGATCCCGAGGGCGCCCTTCGGCCCGATGCCGGACACATTGATCATGCGGCGGAACATGGCCAGTTCGTCCCTGGTCAGGAACCCGTAGAGGCTCATTTCATCCTCCCGGACGTTCAGATAGGTGTATAGCTCCGTATCCCCGCCCGGGGCCGGCATCCGGCCCATCACCGAAGAAGGTACGAAAACCTCCACGCTGAAAGAGCCGGTGTCGATCTCGACCGAGGATTCGGAAATGTGCTCAAGCGTGCCCCGGATCTTCGTAATCATTTATTCGTAAATGGGGAAGGCTTCGCAGAGCGCGGCGACTTCCGCGGCGATGCGGTCCCTGTTTCCTTCGTAATCTTTGATGATGTCCGCGATCCAGCCCGCGATCTTCACCATTTCGGGCTCCCGGAAGCCCCTGGTGGTCACGGCCGGCGTGCCGATCCGGATGCCGGACGTGATGAACGGCGACTTCGGGTCGTTCGGGATCGCGTTCTTGTTCGTGGTAATGGCGACGCTGTCCAGACGCTTCTCCAGTTCCTTGCCGGAGATGCCGAATGCGGTCAGGTCGAGCAGCATCAGGTGGTTGTCCGTACCGCCGGAGACCAGCCGGATGCCGTGTTTCATCAGTTCGTCCGCGAGCACCTTCGCGTTCTTCACGATCTGCTCCGCGTACGCCTTGAATTCCGGCGTGGACGCTTCGCGGAACGCCACGGCCTTCGCCGCGATGAGGTGCATCAGGGGGCCGCCCTGGACGCCCGGGAAGATCGCCTTGTCGATGGCCTTCGCGTACTGCTCCTTACACAGGATCAGGCCGCCCCTGGGGCCTCTCAGCGTCTTGTGCGTGGTGGTGGTGACCACGTCCGCGTACGGGACCGGCGAAGGATGGACGCCGCCCGCCACAAGGCCCGCGATGTGGGCCATATCCACCATGAGGTACGCGCCGACCTTGTCCGCGATCTCACGGAAACGCGGGAAGTCCAGCGTCCGCGCATAGGCGGAGGCGCCGGCCACGATCAGCTTCGGCCTGCAGGCAAGCGCGGTCTCTTCGAGCTTGTCATAGTCGATGGTCTCCGTCACGGGGTCCACGCCGTACGGGACAATGTTGAAGTATTTGCCGGAAATGTTGACCGGTGAACCGTGGGACAGGTGCCCGCCTTCCGCGAGGTTCATGCCCATCACCGTGTCGCCGGGGTTCAGGAGGGCAAAGAAAACGGCGAAGTTCGCGGAGGCGCCGGAGTGCGGCTGCACATTTGCGTGGTCCGCCCCGAACAGCGCTTTCGCCCGCGCGATGGCCGTGTTCTCAACGATATCGATATATTCACATCCGCCGTAGTATTTCTTCCCGGGATAGCCTTCCGCGTACTTGTTCGTCAGCACGCCGCCGTCCGCCAGGAGCACCGCTTTGGATACAATGTTTTCGCTCGCGATAAGTTCGATGTGGCTGCGCTGGCGAGACAGCTCCATCTCGCACGCCGCCGCGATCTCGGGATCGTATAATGAGAGTTCGTCAAAAAAGTTCATGCAGTCCGCCTTTCTCTTCCGGTAATGTGTTCTTCGGCCGGCACAGGCCGGCTTCCCCATATCAGACGGCCTGTATACTGCCTGCTGCCGTCGGTCCTCATGGTATTCGGGGCTTCCTGAGCAGGACCGCCTGCGGCGGTGCCTGCGCCCCCATCTCGGCATTATATGGTATAAAGGCACAAAAAACAATACGGGATTTCACAGAAAAATCAGGCGGTTGGCGGGGAAATCATGGTATTTCTTGACAGAAAAAAGTCCTTGTCGTACAATTCTTTCCATGAAAACCGTGGAAAAAAAGCTGAATATCGCCGTCCCGTACGACCTCCGCCGGATCGGGGACCCGGAGACGCTGCTCTTCTTCGATATCGAAACCACCGGCTTCTCCCCTTCGAGTTCCATGCTCTACCTGATCGGGTGCCTGTATTTCCGGGGCGGCGAAGCGCATTTCGTGCAGTGGCTCGCCTGCGGGCTCTCCGAGGAGACGGAGGTGCTGGGCGCGTTCCTGCGCCTGGCGTCCGGCTTCGGCACGCTGGTGCACTACAACGGGGATACGTTCGACCTACGCTACCTGCAGGGCCTTGCGGACCAGTACCGGATCGTGACGCCGTTTGACCGCCTCCGCTCGTTTGATATCCTGAAGAAAGTCCGCGCGGTGCGGACGCTCCTTCAGCTCGAGAACTGCAGGCTGAAGACGGTGGAACGGTTCCTGGGCATCTGCCGGGAAGACCTGTATTCGGGCGGGGAACTGATCGACGTCTACCGGGAATACCTGGAAAGCAGGGACCCCGGACGGGAACGCCTGCTGCTCCTCCACAATGAAGAAGACATCCTGAACCTCCCAGGCCTGCTGCCGGTGCTCGAATACGCGGATTTCCTGAACGACCCCGCTTTCGCGGACGTCTCTTCCGGCTTTTCGGAAGACGGGACGGTCCTCCAGGTCTCTGCGGAAACCCCGTACACGTTCCCGTGCCGGGCGGCGCTGACCGCCACAGCGGGCATCCGGATCCTGCTGGAGGGACATCGGCTCCTGGCGGAGATCCCGGTCACCCGGGGGACGATGAAAACATTTTATCAGAATTACCGGGATTATTACTATCTCCCGGAAGAGGATACGGCCATCCACAAAAGGCTTGCGCAGTTTGTGGATAAACCGCACCGCGTCCCCGCCACGCCCCGGACGGCATGCACCCGCGTCACGGGCGTCTTCCTGCCGGCCCGGAAAGGCCTGGACCTCCCGGTTTTCACGGAAGACTATAAGACCGGGGCGCCGCAGGTCCTTTACCGGGAAGAATACCTGCCGGAATACCTGGCCGCACTGGTCTTTGGGCTCCGTTCGCCCGCTGTCAGCTGACGCATTACCGGATGCCGCCTTCCGGCCTACTCATCGGTTTCACGGGTATTTAAAGATCCCTTCCCGCATCCGTTTTCTATAGTACAGAACACGGGCCCGGCTTTCCGCCGGGCCCGCGTCACAGATCGTCTTACAACAATCCCTTATGCTTTTCATGAGACACGCACTACCCTGGAACGGGCAGCCGCGCCTGCGCCTTATTCCGCGTCGCCCGCAGCTTCCGCAGCCGCTTCAACGGCTTCCACAGCCGCTTCCGCAACGTTCTCGGCAGCGTTCTCAGCCGCTTCGGCAACCGCTTCCGCAGCCGTGTCCACGGTCTCGGTGACCGCTTCCTGCACCGCTTCCGCAGCTTCCGCAGCCGCATCCTTCGCGGCTTCCGCAGCCTTTGCTTCCGCTTCCGCTTCTTCACGGGCCATCTTCGCGATGTACGCGTCGATGTCTACCGCAACCTCATCCGCGTAATCTTCACGGCGCTGCCTGCGGTTGTTCCGGTCCTGCCTGGGTTTGCGCTCCGGCTTCGGGAGGAGGGCCTTCATGGAAAGGCTGATCTTCCGGTTCTCGAGGTCAAGGCCGGTGATCTTCACGGTCACGACCTGGCCGATCTGCAGCACGTCGGAGGGCTTCTCCACCCGCTCGCGCTGGATCTGGGAAACATGGAGCAGGCCGTCCACATGGTCCGCGAGTTCGACGAACGCGCCGAAATCCGTCAGACGGACGACTTTTCCGTCCACGATATTGCCTTCCGCAAAACGGGTCTCCGCATCCGCCCACGGATTATCTTCCGGGAACTTCTTCGAAAGGCCGATCTTGCTGCCTTCGATGGACTTCACGAAAACCTTCACGGTATCGCCGGGCTTAAACAGCCTGCGCGGATTCGGCGTACGGCCCCATGCCATCTCGGAAACATGGAGCAGGCCGTCCGCACCGCCGATATCGATGAACGCGCCGTATTCGGTCACGCTCTTCACGGTGCCTTCCACCGTGTCGCCCACATGGACGCGCTCCAGGAGCGCTTCCAGCGCGGCGGCCTTCTCGGCCACGATCAGCTGCTTGCGGTTGCCGATCACGCGGTGTCTTCTGGGATTGTACTCGGTCAGGACAAACGTGATCTCCTGGCCGGCATACTTGGAAAGGTCGTTTTCGTAAATGTCGGAAACAAGGCTCGCAGGAATGAAAACCTTTACGCCGTCAACGGTTACGGACAGGCCGCCCTTGACGACTTCATCCACAGTCGCCGTCAGCTCTGTGTGATTATCGAAGGCATCCTGGAGAACCTGGCTGACGCGGTCTGTCCTCATGCGCTTCGTGGAAAGCTGCACAAGGCCGTCGCCGTCGTTTAAACGGATGACTTTAGCTTCGATTTCATCGCCTACATTGACTTCGTTCTCCAACTCATTCTTCTGGATGACGCCATCATGCTTGTAGCCGATGTTAACATTGATTTCGTTTTCTTTCACAGCGATTACAGTGCCTTTGACGACCTCCCCCGTATGAATTGTCTTGTAAGACTCGTTGAGTAATTGTTCAAAACTTTCTGACATATGTTTGAACCTCCCTTAAAATTTTCTTTGGGGTTGAAGCCCCTGCTGTAATCCCTATGCTCGTTACGTCAGTGAACCAACTATCGCGTAAATCTCCTGCGTTCCGGATGAAATAGGAGCGATTACACTTTTTACTGCAGATTTCGAAAAGCTTCCGCGTGTTCGACGACCCGGGAGACCCGATCACAAGCATCATATCCACGTCCGATGCGATCTTCTCCGCCTCCTTCTGGCGTTCCGCAGTCGCGTTGCAGACCGTATCCGCAGTATAAATGACATTGTAACCGCTTTTCAGAATTTTTTCAACTAGAATTTTATATTTTTGCCAGTTAAATGTGGTCTGCGCGACCAGGCAAAGCGGCGTCTCCTTCGAAATCCCCGTTTCCTCCAGCTCTTCCGCCGTCCGGATGACCGCCGCGGGCCCCCCGCACCACCCGAGGATGCCTTTCACCTCCGGATGTTCCGCGTCCCCGGCGATCACGACGGTCTCCCCGAGGGCCGAATGCTTCGATACGATCCGGTGGATCTTCTTGACAAACGGGCAGGTCATGTCCGCGGCGGCGACCGGGAGGCGCTTCAGCTTCTCTTCCGTCTCTTTCGGGATCCCGTGGGCGCGGATCACGACGGTCCCGCCGTCGAGCGCTTCCAGGTCCGCTTCGGACTCAAGCACGCGCACGCCGCGTTCTTCCAGCGTCCGGACGACCGTTTCATTGTGCACGACGGGGCCGTAGGTAAAGACCGGCTTCTCCCCGGTCTCCGACAGGCGCAGGGTCTCGCTCACCGCGCGTTCCACGCCGAAGCAGAACCCGGCGCTCTCCGCTGTCACGATCCGCATCGTTCAGGCCCTCTGCGCCGCGATGGCCCGGATGGCTTCCACCGCCTGGTCCACGGTCATGTCCGACGTGTCCACGACGACGGCGTCCTCCGCGCGCTTCAGCGGCGCGATCTCCCGGTGCATGTCCCGGTAATCCCGCTCCTCGATCTCGCGGCGGATCGTTTCGAGGTCCGCGTCCATGCCCTTCTCGCGGTACTCCAGGTACCTGCGTTCCGCCCGGACGTCCACGGACGCCGTCAGATAGATCTTGACTTCCGCGTCCGGGAGCACGACGGTGCCGATGTCGCGGCCGTCCATGATGACGTCCTGCTCCGCCGCCAGCGCCCGCTGCAGGTCCAGCAGCTTCCCGCGGACCGCGCCGTACGCGGAAGTCTTCGACGCCGCGTTCCCGACTTTCTGCGTGCGGATCCGGCGGGACACATTTTCCCCGTTCAGGTAGACGTGCTGTTCGCCCCGCCTGTACCCGATCCGGACCTGGATCTCCGGGAGCCGCGCCGCAACCGCCGCCTCGTCGTCGAGGTCGACCTTGTTCCGGATCAGGTAGAGCCCGATCGCGCGGTACATGGCGCCGGTGTCCACATAGATGTATTTCAGTTCCTTCGCGAGCTGTTTCGCGACCGTACTCTTCCCGGCACCCGCCGGTCCGTCAATGGCAATGTTCATCTTTTTTTCTTTCTCCGTAATGATATCCGGGGAGCGGTCCCGCGCCCCGTACGCCGGTCCCGGATTCAGGATCCCGGTGTGCCCGCCTCAGACGCTGCTGCCCGCAAGGTACCCCGTGGACCACGCGATCTGCAGGTTGAACCCGCCGGTCAGCGCGTCCGTATCCAGGATCTCGCCCGCGAAATACAGCCCCTTCACGATCCGGCTCTCCATCGTGGACGCGTTCACTTCCGTGACCGGGATGCCGCCTTTCGTAATCACGGCCTCGGTAAACCCGCACGTGCCGGCGACCGTGAGCTTCAGCCCTTTCAGCGCGTTTACAAGCGCTTTCCTGCCCTCTCTCGGCAGGCTGTTCACGGGCAGCTCCGGGTCCAGCCCGGCCTGCCTTAAGACTTCGGGGACGAGCGCCGAAGGCAGCAGCCCCTGCACGGCGTTCCGGAGCTTCCGGTTCCGGTTCGCGTCGAAATCCCGGAGGACCCGCTCATCCAGCTTTTCCGCATCCAGGGCCGGTTTGAGGTCGATCAGGAGGTCCGGGCGGAGGCCGTCCGCGAGCTTCCCCGCGAGGTACGCGGAGGCCGACAGGACCACCGGGCCGCTGACCCCCGTATGCGTGAACAGGAGGTCCCCGAAAGCGCTGTAAAGGGCCTTTTCCCCGGCTTTAAACGTGACGGCAATGTTCTTCAGGGTCAGCCCCGCAAGGTCCCTGACGAACGTTTCCCGCGTTTTTAAGGGCACCAGGGAAGGCACGCACGGCTTCACGGTGTGGCCCAGCGCCTCCGCGAAACGGTACCCGTCCCCGGCCGAGCCGGTGGCCGGGTAGGAAAGCCCTCCGGTCGCGACGACCGCTGCGTCGCACGGGAACGTCTCCTTCCCCGCGGTGACCGAGACGACGCGCCCGTCCAGGGTGCCGATCCCGGTGACGCGCGTGTTCAGCCGGATCTCCGCGCCGGCGTCCTTCAGCGCCGCCTCCCACGCCCGGATGACGTCCGAGGAATGGGAAGAGGCCGGGAAGACCCGGTTCCCCCGCTCGGTCACCGTCGGGCACCTGTAGGCCGCGAGCAGCGCCCGTACATCGTCCTTCGTGAACCTGTACAGGGCGCCGTAGAGGAATTTCGGATTCGTCACCACATGCGCCAGCATGTCTTCCACGCTGCAGTCATTGGTCAGGTTGCACCGGCCCTTGCCGGTAATATAGACTTTCTTCCCGAGTTTCTCATTCCCCTCAAGCAGCGTCACCCGGAGCCCCCGGACGGCCGCCGCGTAGGCCGCCGCCATGCCGGAAGCGCCCCCGCCGATCACCACCGCCCTGCGGGAATCCCGGGGCGGGGAAGCCGCGGGACGTGCCTCAGACTGCGCCGCGCCCATTTACGTTTCCCCGGACGGCTTCTTGTGGATATGCGAATACAGGTGGTCCGAACAGTACTCGTAATTCCCCACGCAATAGGAACAGTAGCGGAAATCCAGCTCCGGGTTCGTCCGCTCCGTCCGTCCGCAGATGCAGCACTTGTGGCGCGCGCTGTCCGAAGGGGCGGCCCCCTGCCGCGTATAGGAACGCATCCGGACCACATTCCGCGGGGCAGCCGGACGGCCGTATCCGATCATCATCATATAAAGCAGCAGCGTCAGGATGGCGGCGGCGATCATGGCCACGATGATCCAGCCGTACGCCGCGTTCCCGTTCAGGAACGCCTGCCCCACGTCCAGGATGTACATGATCAGCGTGAGGAAGATCATCCATTTCCCTTTGATCGGGAACAGGAACATGAACAGGAACTGCGCGTCCGGGAACGCCAGCGCGAACAGGACGAACAGCATGCCGTACAGGTAATACGGGTTCAGCACGACCGTATAGGAGCCGAAGATTTCCAGCCCCGGGACCAGAACGCACACAAAATAGTACGCGAACCCGACCAGGACCAGGATCAGGAGGCCGGAAAGCAGGAAGAAATTCAGCCGGAAACGGCCGATGATCTGCTCTAAGCCCCTGGAAATCGAAAAGTAAATGAAGCACGTGATCAGCGCCATGAAGAAGCTGCTGCTCTCCGGGCACAGGACGAACGTGAAGATCCGCCAGACCTGGCCGCGGAAGATCAGCTCCGGGCTGAAAACCAGCCAGTACTGGACGGCCGGGGCAACGTATGAAATCACGAATCCCACCGCGTAGCAGACGATCAGCGGGATCATCATGTTCGGAAGGTGGGAACCGCCCATCTTCCGCTCGAGTTTCTCCATCAGGCTCATGAAACGCATCTCCTTTCTGCCGGGCGGGTTCTGAAAGACCGGGGCTCCGCTCCCGCGAAGCCCCGCTTGAATCTCAGGATGATGTTGGGGGAACAGGGGATGCCCGGGTTACTGGATCACCCTCCGGATATACAGCGGCTGGTCCCTGTAGTCGTAGGGAGTCACGATCACCCCGCTGTTCCTGGCGCAGTGGATGATCATGCCGTTGCCCATGTAGATGGCCACATGGCCGACCCCTTCCGTGCGGACGCCGCTCTCGCTGTATCCGTAATAGAAGATCAGGTCGCCCACCTTCGCTTCCGCGATGGAATTCACGGGCGTCCCGAATTCCGACTGCGACAGCGAAGTCCTGGGAAGCAGGATCCGGAAATGTTCGTAGATCCGGAGCACGAAGCCCGAGCAGTCCGCCCCTTCCGTCAGGGAAGTGCCGGCCCAGACGTACTTCAGGCCCAGGAACTGGTACGCGTAGTTGATGATGGACTGGCGGAACTGGTAATCCAGATCGTTCGCGGTATAGAAATACGGCTGGTTCAGCGTATAGCGCACCGAGACGTCCGAACACCGGACAAAGCCTTTCGTCCCGTCTTCTTCATTGACGATGCGGACCCAGTTCTCGTATTCACGGTCAATTTCATAGCGGACGCCGGGAAGCGTCGTAAACCGCGCCGTCCCGGTTACGGCCGGTACGGAATACGCGGTGACCGGCCGGTCCGAAACCGCCGTCCCGCTGCAGACGGAAAGCGCCAGCGCCGTCCCCTGCTCGCCGATGCGCACATAGTCGCTGTGCACGTACCCGGTGTGCGTCCCGTCCGTGATGCGGTACCATTCCCCTTCCATCCCGGTAATGGTCAGCGCGCTGTGCAGGACACAGTAGCCGATCACATCCGCGTTCGTGGAGGGCCCGCTCCGGATATTCAGCATGCTGGTGACGCCGTCGACGATCCCGAAGCTGTTCTGGTCCCGGACCACCATCAGCCGGGTGTCCGGCTTCCGCTCGCGGACCACCTGCCCTGCGGCGGGAGATACGGAAACCACGGAAGGCGCTTCAAGGACCACGGAAGCCTGCGCCTGAGGCGCCGGTACCGCAGACCCTCTGCGGGCCGCCGGGGCGTCCGAAGACAGCACCGCGGCCACAGCCAGGACTACGGCTGACAGCAGGACCCCATGAAAGCGCCTGCGCTTCCCCGCGTCCCTGCGGGACGGCATCCCGTCCCGTTCCTCAATGTATGTGTTCATGCGTGATCCCCTCTGCTGCACAGATATCTGGACAGTTTATAGGAGTTTGCCGCGCCGATCACCAGGATGATCCCGCATTCTCCCTCCCGGATCAGGGATTCCGCGATCGCCAGGATCCGTTCCGGGGCTTCCTCATACGTAATCTTCTCCGACGCTTCCATCCACTGCGCCCCGCCGATGGGCACGGTGTTCGACCGCACTTCCCGCCCGATGAAGGTCTTCCCGATGATCACATGGTCCGCGATCGTCAGCGCGTCCACATACGCGTCAAACATCAGGGTCAGCCGGGAGATCTGGTGCGGCTCGAAGACCGCCAGGACCTTCCGTTCCGGGAAATATTCCTTACACATGGTCAGCACGGACGAAATCTCCGTGGGATGGTGCGCGTAATCGTCATAGACCGGGACGCCGTCCAGGGTCCCGACACAGTCAAAGCGCCGTCCCGCGCCCGCGAAATGGGTCAGCGCGGTCCTTATGGCCTCGTCCCCGCCGCCCGCTTCGCGCGCCGTCAGCACGCTCATGGCGGCGTTGAATACATTGTACTCACCGCAGAGCAGCATGGAGAACCGCTCGGTCTTCCCGTCCGCTTCCAGTTCGAACACCGTCCCGCCGGCCTGTTTCGACACGGTCCGCCAGACGGCGTTCCGGAAACGGATGCCGGGGATGTCCGGGGAAACGGCGCGGTCCTTCGAAAGCAGGACCACGGAAACGCCTTCCATGTCCCGCGTCCCCGCCACGCGCTTCAGGACTTCCAGCGCGCCTTCGCTGTCCGCGTTCAGGAGGACGGTCTTCAGGTACGGGTCCGCCGCGAGGAAATACCGGAAGCTCTCCAGGACCTCTTCGAAGTCCCTGTAGCACTCCGGATGGTCCATTTCGACATTGTTCACGACGGCGATCTCCGGCTTGTAATGATGGAAATTCCGGTTGAACTCGTCCGCTTCGCAGAGGAACCAGTCCGAATGGCCGGCCCGTCCGCCGCTGTTCCACTTCTTATAAACCGAGCCGCCTTCCACCGTGGGGTCCAGGCCGGCTTCGATCATCAGCTCCGCCGTCAGGAACGTCGTGGTGGTCTTCCCGTGCGTGCCGGAGACCGCGATCACGCGTTTGCCCTGCTGGAGGTAACGGCCCATGAATTCCTGCCAGGTCATCAGGATGCCGCGCCTGGACGCTTCCAGGAGCTCCGGATGGTCCGGGCAGATGTCGAACAGGGCCGGGGTCACCGCCACGATATCCACGTCGTCCGTCAGATGCGCGGCGTCGTGCCCGGTGTAAATGGGGATCCCGAGCTTCAGCAGGGCTTCCCCGTAATAGGAATCCGACGAGCGGTCACACCCGCTGACCCGGTAACCCGCCTCATACGCGAGCATGGCAATGGACGCGCAGCCGCTGCCGCAGATACCCATAAAATGTACATGTAAGGGCCGTTTTTCTGACATGGAAAAAATCGCTCCTGTTCTGTTGGATCCGTACGGGTACGCAGGGCCGGAAGGCGCGCATACCCTTTATCAAACCGTCCAAAGAGCCCCTTTTCCGTATGGCATCCCGTGATGCCGCAGAACAGAGGCTGACTTCTATAGAATCTGACGCCTTACCGGCATCCGGACACCGGCGGCCGCCGCTTCCCGGATGCCCCCGCGGGGCGCCAATGGGGTTTCACAGGACCATATGGGGGCAGAAACCCCCACAATCCGCCAGTATGCGTTATTATAGCATATTCTCCCGCGGTTTTCCATCCCCGCCGCAAAAAAAATCACAGACGATTCTCATCCGGGGGTCCCACCCTTCCGGGCTTCCAGGATCTCCGCCATATAGAGTTCCGCCGCGACCGTATCCTGCATGCTGCCGCTCTTCACGGCGTAATCCAGGTCGACCGCCCGCGCGTCCAGCGTACGGAGCCGTTCCTCCGAAAACCGCCGGGCCTGCCGCTCCATCCGGGTCTCCACGAACCCCCTTAACGAAAGCGCGCCCGCGATCTCGTCCGCCTTCCTGCCCTCGGCCAGCATGGTCTTCACCAGGAACAGCTGGTGGAAATGCCTTCCCAGCAGGAATATGATCCGCATGGGCGGCTCCCGGAGCGCCAGGAGGTCATAATAACACGCCATGGCTTCCTTCTTCTGCCCCGCGGAAAGCGCGTCGATCATATCGAAAATGCGGTTTGCGGGCTCCCTTAACAGGATGCGCTCGGCGTCGCGCTTCTCGATCTTCCCCTTATCCAGGCAGTACCCGATCAGCTTCTCCAGCTCCCCGCTCGCCCGGTAAAGGTCATGGTCCGGCATCTCCGCGATCACCGCGAACGCGTCCTTCGTCACGGACAGCCCGGCGGCGCCGATCTTCCTAAGGACCCAGTCCGAGAACGCCCGGTCGTCCGGGTGGGCGGCTTCCTGGACATATCCCTTCTCCTGGATCTTTTTATAGAGTTTCGTGCGCTTGTCGACGCTCTCTTCCGAAAAGATCACGCACGCGGTCTCCGGCAGCCCGTCGACCCACTCCGCGTACCCTTCCGCCGCCTGCGACAGCAGCCCCGTATCCTTCAGGACCACGACGCGCTTCTCCGCGAAGAACGGCATGGTGTCCGTAAAATCCTTCAGGGCCTCCAGCGGCGTATCCTTCCCGGACACGTCCTTCCGGTTCATGGTGTCGTCGCCGCAGACCGCGTCCGCGAGCCGGCGGGTATAATGGTTCCTGAGGAAGCCGTCCTCCCCGTAGATGAGATACGCCCTCCTGAAAGACCTGTTCCTGATGTCGTCGTTCAATCCCGCCATAAATCCCGCCGTTCCCGTCCTGTGGTGATCGGACAGACAGCAGTCCCGTGGCCGGAGATGCTGCCCGGGGCGCATCCGTCCCCGTGCGCCCGTATCCCGCACATCTTACGATGCTTGGGTCAGAATGTGGTATCCGGGGCGCTTCGCACTGCGTGCGTCCCCGCGCCTGATTTCATCATTCTACCAGAAGATCCGCTGTTTTGCAAGGCAGCGGACCGAATCCGCGCCGTTCTTCGAAAACCGGAAAATGACGCAGCCCATCCCGCCGGTCCCGTAGAGCGCCGCCCCGCTCCCGAGGATGCGCGCCACCGTTTCTTCCGCGGGGTGGCCGTACACATTGTCCTTCCCGTAGCTGACCGCGGCCACGGCCGGCCGCACGTCTTCTAAAAACGCTTCCGACGACGAATACTTCGACCCGTGGTGCGCGACCTTCAGGAAGTCCGCGGGACCGGCACGGAGAACCCGCTCCACGTCCGCGCCGATGTCCCCGGTGAACACCGCGCGGACCCGGCCGAACGTCAGGGAAAAGACCAGGGAGCCGTCGTTTTCGTCCCGGACGGACGGGGAACCCGGCCAGAGCACCCGGAATTCCACACGGTTCCCTTCAGGCCCGTCCCGGACCAGCGACTGCCCTTTCAGGAGCGTTGTGACCGGGATCCCTCGCGCCGCCGCAGCCGGTACGATTTCGGAAAACAGCTCCTGGTACTGCCCGCGCGCCGGCAGGCAGATCCGCCCGATTTCGACCGAATCCTCCGAAAGGAGTTCCAGGGCCCCTTCCGTATGGTCCCGGTCCGCGTGCGTCAGGAACACCGCGTCCAGCGATGAGATGCCGTAATAGTACAGCGCGGGGATGAGGATCCCCGTCCCGGTATGCGCGGTCGTCGAAGAGCCGCAGTCCACGAGGTACGTCTCCCCTTCCGGGAGCCGTACCAGGAAACAGTCCCCCTGCCCCACGTCCAGCATCAGGATCTCCATCGTGTCCGGGAACAGCAGGTCCGCCTTCAGGAACGCGGTCCCCGAAAGGAGCGCCGAAGCCAGCAGGCAGGCGGCAATCCCGAAATCCGCGCCGCCCACCGGGTATTCCGCACGCTCATCCCGGTATTTCCGGTAAACGTGGAGGCCCCGGTAAAGGCCCGCGACCGCAGCGAGCAGCCCGAGATAGAGAAAGACCCGCGACAGGTCCGGCGACCCGTTCACGACTTTTGAAAACGGCAGGCCCGACACGAACGACAGGAGGCCCCGCTCGCCTTCCAGCAGCAGGTGGCCGGCCGTAAAGACCGCCTTCCCGAGCGGTTCCGCCGCGCAGCCCGCGAGGAGGCCCGCGAACGCCGTGCCCCAGAAGAGCATCCGGACCGGCATCAGCAGGAGCCCCAGGAGCGGCGCGTACGGGGAGACGAAGTACTGGTTCAGCAGCTGGACCGGCAGCAGGCACGCCTGGACCGAGAGCCCCTGGACCAGGCGCGAGAAAAGCAGGTCCCGGCGGAACAGGAATTTCAGGATGCAGGGCGCCAGCACCCCCGTCCCGGCGAGGATCGCCGCGTAGTACTGCACGGCCGGCAGGCATACGGAAAACGGGTTCGTCACAAGGAGCAGGATAAAGAACACCGCCGAACCGTTCAGCGTGTCATAGACCCGGCCGCACAGGTCCGCGCCGATCCGGACGGCGAGCAGGACAAGCGCCCGCCACGCGCCCACCGGGAAGCCGGCCATCAGCGCGTAGAAAGCCAGGACTCCCGTCGCAAGCGCCCCCGAAAGCACCGGTTTCCCGGTCTTTCCGCGCAGGAGTTCATAGAGGGACCGCCCGATCACGGACAATGTGAACCCCGTGGACGAGAAAAACCAGGAAAGCCCCAGGTCCTTCGCCCGGTCCGCGTCCGCGTCCTCCGCCAGGGAAGTGTCCCCGGTGAACAGCGCGAAAAATACGCCGGAATCCTCCGGAAACGCGTCCCGGAGCATCCGTGCCCGCGCGAACAGGTAACACCGGAACGCGAGCCTCCGGAACGAGAACGCCGGGGAACGGACGACCGATGCCTCGTCCGCGGTGAACCCCAGGAAGATCCCCGAAGCGTCATAATACTGCCGCGCGTCGAACGCGCCCGGGTTCAGCGCCTCCGAAAACAGGTAAAAACTGCCCGTAAATCGCACCGTGTCCCCCGGGTACGCCGGGAGCGATACGCTTCTCACGCTGACGCGCACGATGCCGTAACCAGCGCCGCCGTCCGCTTCCAGGACGTACCGGTCCTCCCGTACGGAGACGCGGCGGACCGTGCCCGTAAAGCCTCCTGCCCGCCGCGCCTCTTCCGCCTGTTCCATGGACAGGCGGACAGCGGGAACAGGCAGGATCCTGAATGCCGGATCTGCCTGTTCCCGCTTTATCATCCATATAATCCCGAGTGCAAGAATGATCGCCGTCAAAAGCAGCGGTCTTCTGATCATGTCCTAATATTCGAAATACGGTTTCCCCCCGGGGGAACGCCGCAAAGTCCCTTCCGCGGGTCTCCGGCGCTTTCCGCCCTTTTCCCGCGGTCCCGGCGGCCGCATCCCGCTTCCGCCCTGCCGGCGCCCTTACGGGCCGACGATCAGGTCCAGCTTCCGCTTCAGCGGCGCGCCGAGGTCCACATGGTCCATATAATTGATCTTCGACGACCCGTTTACCGTGATCTGCACGGAGGAGACGCCCTTCACTTCCGTCAGCGTGTTCACGATGGAATAGATGATCGTCTCCGCCCGGATCCCCGGGGTCCCTTCCAGGAACGCCTGGTTGAAGTTTACAAAGCAGGTGCCGTCCGACGTGAAGACGGACAGGATCTTCGTGTTCAGGGGCAGCGTCGCGAGGCCTTCGGCGCCGACATTTTCCGGCCCTTTGACGAGGAGGCTGGTCACGTACTGCTCCAGGGTGATCGCATTGCTGTAATAACCGCTGTAGGCGTACGGCACGAGCCGCGTCCCGTCCGCGGAGGAAAAATACAGGATCACGTCCGCCTCCGTATAGGCGTTCAGGCCGGACCCCACGATATCCACGAAGCGCGACGCGCTCATGGGACCGGGCAGCGACCCGTTGGACAGCGTCAGCGGCTGGTTCTCCACCAGGAACTCCACCGTGTTGATGAACGGGAGCTGGGTGTACGTCCGGACGACCGCCGCCCGGAAGAGCAGCTCTTCCCTCCTGGAGATCTCATAATACGCCCCGGAGAAGTTCATCACCAGGTTGTAGCTGCTGACCGCGACGGAAATGAGCTCGGCCTTCCGCGGGACAGACGTCGTGTAGTTTCCGTTCTCGCCGGGCGATTTCATCTGCCGCCAGATCGAGAGGATCTGCGTATCCGGATCCGCCGACTCGTCCAGGATCGCGGGCACCGGGTAAAGGTCGTTCCGGTTCTGGTCCTTGAAATAGATCTGGAACCCGGGCTTTTCGTCCCCCGGTTCCCGGCCGCACCCCGGGAGGACCCACAGGGCGCACATCAGGAGGAGCAGCGCCGCGCACACGGCGCGCCTTCTGGGATTGATCACCGGTTTCATGAGCGTGTCCCCTCCCGTTCCACATGCTTCAGCGGGATGCGCACCGTAAATGTGGTGCCCTCCCCGACCGCGCTTTCGACTTTAATGACCCCGTAATGGAGCAGGACGATCTGCCGCGCGATGGGCAGGCCGAGCCCGGTGCCGCCGGTCTCCCTGGATCTCGCCTTATCCACCCGGTAGAACCGGTCGAAGACCCGGCCGATCGAATCCTCCGGGATCCCGCACCCGTTGTCGGAAACGCGTACGTAGAAATATTCGTGGTCCGCGTCCAGGCTGACCCGGACGAACCCGCCGTCGTCGTTGTACTTGATGCCGTTCTCGATCAGGTTCATGAACGCCTGGTTGAGCTTCACCTCGTCCACGTCCGCCTGGACCTGCCGGAAGGATTCGTAGACCAGGTCGATGTTCCGGGACTCCGCGAGCGGTTTCAGCGTCTTCATGATCCCGAGCAGGAAGTCATTGATGTTGACGGAGGCCACCGTGACCGTGGTGCCGCCGTTCGCGAGCCGCGTCATGGAGAGCAGGTCGTCGATGATCCGCGATTCCCGGTCCACTTCCGCGGAAATATCCGACAGGAATTCCTGGTAGACTTCCTCCCCGAGCCCTTCCTGCCCCACCAGCGAATCCGCCAGCACGCGGATGGAGGTCATGGGCGTACGGAGTTCGTGGGACACATTGGACACAAACTGGGCCTGGGACTGCTCCAGGTCCTGGAAATTCCTGATGATCTCCGCCGACGTATCCACGATCTCGTCCACTTCCTGGTAGGAATGCAGCCACGTCTGCTCGAACTCCGTGGAGCCCGCGTCGATCTTCTTCAGGCGCATGCCGACCTGGTCCACCGGCCGGATCAGCAGGTAGGCGATGTACGCGCCCGCCGTCAGGACCACCACGATCATCAGGACTTCCACGATCAGCATGGCCTGCCGGACGCGGTCCAGCGCTTCCTGCATCCACTGGCCGGATGAGGAAAAGACCAGCGCACCGGCAATGGTCCTGGTCCCTTCCTGGTTGTATGTCACCGGCACCACATACTCAAGGTAGGACGTGGTGTTGTTGTAGTGTTCGTATTCCCTTCCGGAAAATGCGGAGAAAACCGCGTCGGAAACGGCCACGTGCCCTTCGTCGGCCTCGTAGCTGTCATAGACGATGTAATAGTCGGGATCGATCACGAGCAGGCGCCCGTTATAGGTATCCGAATGCCATGAAAGGTTCTTCCGCATCTCGTCCGTCAGGGCGTCGCGCACCTGCTCCGTCCTTCCGAGGGACGCGGAAATCATATTGACCCGCTGCCGGACCTCCACCATCCGCTGGTCGATCAGGCTGCTGGAATAGGTATTGACGATCAGCAGGTGCAGCGCCAGGACCGGCAGGATGCCGAAGATCAGCAGGCAGACGTATATTCTGCTTTTCAGGGAATTAATAATCTTCTTCATTCCTGTAGTAATAGCCCACGCCCCACTTGGTCTGGACATACTTCGGCACGCTCGGGTTGTCCTCGATCTTCTCCCGGAGGCGCCGGATATGGACGTCCACCGTGCGGGCGTCTCCCGGGTAATCCGCGCCCCAGACCAGCTCCAGGAGCTTGTCGCGGCTGTAGACCTTGTTCGGGTTCGAGATCAGGAGGTGCAGCAGGTCGAATTCCTTCGCGGTCACATTCACTTCGCGGTTCCGCACGAATACCCGCTCGTTCTCCGTGTCCAGCTTCAGTTCGCCGGACTCCAGGAATCCCTCTTCCTGTTCCTTCTGGACCGGCACGGGCTTCGTGTTCCGCCGCATGATGGCTTTCATCCGGGCCTTCACCTCAAGGATGTTGAAGGGCTTGATGATATAATCATCGGCGCCGAACTCCAGGCCCATGATCTTATCCATATCCTCGCCCTTCGCGGTCAGCATGATGATCGGCATGTTCGAGAACTCCCGGATGCTCCTGCAGACCGTCAGGCCGTCCATTTTCGGCAGCATGATATCCAGAAGGACCATATCGTACTCGGTTTCCCGCGCCTTATTCAGCCCTTCCTCGCCGTCGTAAGCCTCATCCACTTCCCAGCCTTCCTGCATCAGGGAAAAGCGGATCCCCTTCACGATCATCTTCTCATCATCAACCACTAATACTTTCGCCATCTCTGCCCCTATACCCTGATTCTGTCCCGGATGCCTTCGAGCAGGCTCTCACCGATGCCCGAAACATTCAGGAGTTCTTCCACGGACCGGAAGGGCCCGTTTCGTTCCCTGTAGCGGATGATCGCTTCCGCTTTCGCTTCGCCGATCCCCGGCAGCCCGCAGAGGGCCTTCACATCCGCCGTATTCAGATCCACCAGCCCCGCAAAGGGGTCTTCCCCGCCGCGGGACGGGATGAAAATATGTTCCCCGTCGTTCAGCTTCTTCGCAAGATTGATGCGGTCCAGGTCCGCGGATTCCAAAGCGCCGCCCGCGGCTTCCAGAAGGGTGCCCACACGGGTCCCCTCCGGCAGTTCGTAAACGCCCGGGGAAAGGACTTCCCCGGAGAGGTACACCACCACGGTCCCGACTTCGGGTTCCGCCGTCTCCTCCGGAAGCGCCCGGCTGTCCGCATCGCGGAGGACCAGCGCCGTGCGCCCGCCGGTCACGGCCTTCCTGTAAAAAAGGCCGCCCATCAGCGCAGCCGAAGTCAGGAGGAGTGAAATCCTCACAATGGTCTTCTGCTTCATCCAGCTCTTCATTTACGAAAACGCGCACATGGATATTTTACAGAATCGTTACGTAAAAATCAAGAGGAAATTAAGAATCTTACAGAATCCTTCCGGACGGGAAACGGAAAAGCCGGGGTTCCCCGCCTTCAGCGGCAGGTATCCCCGTGGGGGAAAGGCCCCGTCCCCGGCAGGAAACCGTCGGAAAAGTGGGGAATGTCCCATCCGGAACCCGGTTCTTCACCGTCCCGGTGGGGCGGGATGCATAACCCCTGCCCTTCCGGGTTTCAGGAAGCGGATGCCGGGAACAGGTTGAATGAAGTGGTAAACGTGTCGTTCCTGAGGTCGATAATCCGGTCACAGCCCGTGTTCACATAGACCGGGTTCTCCGCCGTATACGCGTCATAAACCGTCTTCCAGCCTTCGTAGCGGGCTTCCGCAAGCTGGTTGGCTTTATTGTTCATGGAGAGCAGTTTGTTGTAGGAACTCGTCAGACGGATGATGTAATAATACCCGGCGGCTTCCAGGATGCCGCTGGTCGTCCCCGCGGACATGGAGAAGACGGCCTGGTTCAGCGGGTCGGCGAGCGTATCCTTCCGGACGGAATAGGAAATCACATCGTCCAGCGAGCACTCCTCCGCGAGCGACAGGTAGTTCTCCCCGGCCTGCAGCCTTGCGTACACCGCTTCCGCCTCTTCCAGGGAACCCATCCGGATCACCTGGATGTCCGCGACCCGGCTCTGCTCATCAGACACCTCGATCTTGCGGCCTTCGAGCAGGAGGTCGATCATCTTCCCGGCCGTGTAGCAGGCCCGTTTCAGCGAAAGGATGTCCTCAAAGGACGCTTCGGTATAGAGCCGCTCTTCCGTGGTCATGGAGGCGTAGA
>JAGDAW010000070.1 GCA_017959345.1 Lachnospiraceae bacterium
CAGAGGCCCGCGGGCTTGCCGTTCACTTCCGCCTCAAACGCGCCGCCGCCCTCGTCGCTCGGCACGATGTCTTCCATGGACGCCGCGGTCTCGGACTGCTCCTTCGTCACGCGGTCAGACAGCGAATAGACCCAGGACCAGTGGCCCATATAGGTCTGTTCGGGATCGTCTTCGCCCTTCACGGTCTCAAAATAGCTCAGGTGGACGTTCTTCGCGCCCGCCGCAATCAGGCGGAGGTAGGTGGGCAGCGTGTAGCGGGCCGGGGCCACGGTGGTATCCGCCGCCGCGTGCACGAACCAGATGTTCATCTGGGCCAGGTACGCGATATCCTGATCGGAAATCATCTCATCCAGCAGCGCTTCGCAGTTCGGATAGAACGCGGCAAAATAGTCGCCGTACACGAGCGCCATGTTCACGGTCATGAAGCCGCCGTTCGAGCAGCCGCCCAGGATGATGCGGTCTTCGTCAATGTCGCCGTTCTTCGCCACATAGTACTTGATGGCGTCCATCACGGTCTTCGTGTAGACGGAACCGGCGTCACCGCTGTGGTTCGCGCCGTCGCCCTTATCCATCCAGTAGGTCGGCGTCTGGATGCCGAGCACATACGCGCCCTTCACCGTGTCATCGATAAAATGGGACTGGATCTTCTCCTTCGCGAGCTCCGTCACGTCGTTCCCGAGCAGGAGGATGTCCACGTCATTCCCGCCTTCACCGGCGCCGTTCAGCCAGATGATCAGCGGGTTCTTCACGCCGTCTTCCTTCATGGCGTCCGTCTCGTACGCCGCAAGGTTCACGGAATAGTCTTCGCCTTCGTAGGTCTCTTTCGCAAAGAGCTCCACGTCCGGGACAATGCGCTCCTCAAGGGAGACGTTCCCGCCGGCTTCGAGGTACTTGTAGACGACGCCGCCGATCTCCATGGTCCGGTCTTCCGCAAGGCCCACAGAAACATTGACGGATTCGGACCAGTTGTTGTAACCGGAATAGGTGAACGGGGACAATGTGCTGTAGCGCGCCTTCATCTTAATGGTCACATCCGCGCCGTCCACGGACACTTCCGTGATCTCGAGGACGCGGTCTTCCGTCAGGGACTGGAAGGTGCTCCAGTCGATCGCCGTGACCTGCGTGCTGACGCTGAACGTGCCTTCATCCACGTCCGCGACGTCCCCGGCGAAGGTCAGGATCAGGCCGTCGACGGCCGGGCCCCACTCATATCCGCCGATGATGGGGCGGATGCGGACGACTTCCGCGGGCTCGGACGACACGGGCTTCTCCGGCTCGGTCGGCTCTGTCGGCGCGGGATCCGTCGGCGCTTCGGTTGCTTCCGTCGGCGCGGGATCCGTCGGTGCCGGGTCGGTCGGCGCTTCGGTCGCTTCCGTCGGCGCTTCGGTCGGTTTCTCGGTCGGCGCTTCCGTCGGCTTCTCGGTCGGCTTCTCCGTCGGCTTCTCGGTCGGCTTCTCCGTCGGCTTCTGCGTCGGGGCCGTGGTCGGCTTCGTGGTGGGCGCCGTGGTCGGGTTGGAAGGACTGCAGGATGCCGCGGCCGACAGGACCATCGCCAGGGCAAGCAGGAACGCAAGTCCGATTCTCAGTTTCTTCATAGTCATTCTCCTTTGAAGTGTGTTCCCCTTCCGGGGATCCTGATGGTGCGGGAAGGATACGCCTCCCGCCGCGCGGCCCGGAACGACTGCGGGCATCATGGCGGCAGGGCCAGGCCCTTCCCTCTTTGAAATGATTCTATCACACTTTCATTTCACTTTTCAATAGGAGAATGCGTTTACGGTTGTATAAAACGAATTATAAAGATCTGTTACGTACTGTCTAAACCGGTCATATTCCACAAAACCCGCCGCGGGCGCCTCTGCCCCGGCAGCGGGTCCTGTATCGTCCCCGGCCGTTCCTTCCGGAACCGCGCGGTCAGTCTTCCTCTTTCTTCGGCCGCCGCCCGCAGCTCTTCTTCTCCGGGCAGAACCCGGTGATCTCGCACTTCGGCGCGAAGAAATGCTCCACGACGTACGCCCACTCTTCCGAATACGCGGCCAGCGCCCGGGAAATGTCCCGGAACAGTTCCCGGTACTCCCAGAACGCGCGCGTGCACATCCGCTGGCGGCTCATGTCCACCAGGTTCCGGAGGTTTCGCTTATCCACGATCTTCGTCCCCATCCCGAGGGGGAGCAGCATCGCGGCGTCTTCCCGCGGGATCCCGAGCACATTTTCCAGGTAGCCGCAGGTCTCCGCGATCTTCCGCATCATCCCCTCATACAGGGCCTTCGCCTCTTCGTTCCGTTCCACCGTATGCGGCGTCACGTATTCAAAATCGTCATAGCGGATGTAGCGCGTGCTGGCCTGGAGCCGGGTCGGCGCCCCGCCGATGTGCGTATACCACTCGCGGATAACGCGGGCGGAGTAGCCGTCCAGCACCATCTCCACATTGACGTATTCCATCACACGGCCGTGGCCTTCCGTCACGCAGCCCAGGCCGCGCTTGAAATTCTTCTTCGGATCCGTAATATCCGAGCCCCAGCATACGCCGGCGCGCTCCCCCATCAGGCTGATGGGGTTCTTCGTGGTCGATTCCAGAATCCGTACCGTACCCATCTCAATCCCTCCGTTCCAGGACCGGTTACCGGTCGCTTTGAAGCCGCTTCACCAGCCCGGCCCGCCTGAGGCCCAGGTACACCGCGGGCGTCCCGATCACCGCCAGCACGATCCCCGGCCAGCAGGAAAGGTACGCGTCCTCCAGGTATCGAAGCAGCGTATAAGAGTCGCGTGTCACAAAATCGTACACAAGCATCGCGGCGCCCAGTACAATGCGCCCGCCCAGCACCCCAAGGACAGCCCCTGCCCCCGGCGCCCGGTACATCCCGGTGAACACCCCCGCCAGGATCCCGGAAGACGCGAGGCAAAGCATCTCCGCCGCCGCGTCCGGCAGGAGGGGCGGCCTGCCGAGCAGGAAATAGCAGAACAGGGTCGGCAGGATGCCCGTAAACGCCGCGAAAACAGGCCCGGACAGCACGCCCGCCAGCACCGCGAAAAACAGCCCCGGCGCGAACATCGCGATCACCCGCCCGGCGGGGTCCGGGATCAGGAGCAGCAGGGTGCAGAGCAGCACCTGTACGCCCGTTATGATGAAATGAAGCCCGATCCGCCTGCCCATGTCCTCCTCCCCGGTGCGGTATTCCCGGACGCCGGGGAACCGGGCCCCCGCCCCCGTCCGGGACGGGCCGCTCCCTGCCGCCCATACCCGCAGCGCCTATTCTACCAAAAAAACCGGCCCCCGTAAAGAGGCCGGAGCGCTTTTCCGAACTTCCTGCAGCTCAGCCGCCCGCGCGTTCCACTTTCCCAAGCAGTTCCCCGTAAAACGCCCGGATCTCATGCTTCCGCATCAGGCCGCCCTGCAGCCACATATGGTCCCCGTCCACCGCCGGCAGCACGTTCCACACGCCCGGCAGGGCCGTCCCGTCGTAGGGCCTCGACGGCGCGCCGACGGGCGCCGTGGCGGAAAATGTATTGACCAGCCCGTCATTTTCCTTCCATCGGTCATCGACCGCGTACCCGCCCTCCGTCGTGCCGGTATACGCGCCCATCTGGCAGGACCGCTTCATGAACAGCGGCTCGATCCCCTTCCGCGGCCGGTGGTTCCCGTCCGCCCCGGGGTCCGTGATGCTGCACGGGACCGCGTAATAGTACACATTTTCCAAAGTATGGATCCGCGCGTTCATCTCCATGGCATGGTCAATGTGCATGTCATAATCCGCGTAATCCCTCAGGTCCCGCCCGTCCTGCTTCGGCGCCGTCCCGAGCGCCATCATGCGGGCCATGCCGCCGCTCCACCACGGCGCCGGCACCGCGCCCGGGTCGAACGCGGGGTCCAGGAAGAGGTCGTACGCGGTCGTCCCGTTCATCGGCGACGCCAGCGTGACGACGCTGTGGATCCGCGCCTCCATCCCGCCCAGGAAAAGCGGGCTCTCCGCCCCGGCGTCCCGCTCCGCCGCGTCCCCGTGCGCCAGCAGCTCCGAAAAGAGCCGGACCGTCGCCCCGCCGAAGGAGTGGCCCAGCAGCACCAGCCGGGTCTCATCGGACCAGTCCGGGATCAGCGGGCAGGACGAAAAATCCCGCCCGAACCGCGCGTGGCGGTATTCCGCGCTGTGCGCCTTCCCGTAATCAACCACGGTGCCCGCGAGCTGCGCGTACAGCTCGCACGCGCGGTCCCACGCGCTGCCCGTCGGCGCGACCGACGCCGCGTACGCGTCGTAGCCCTGCGTCCTCAGCCAGGCGACCAGGTCGCCGCCCCGCATGCCCCAGTAGGGCATCCGCCGGTAGGCCGGGTCATAACTGCCCCAGCCGCACAGCCCGTGCACAAAGATATACGTCAGCCTGCTCATTTCCCGCCCTCCGAGAGGTCAGATGCCCAGGATCCGCGCCGCAGCGGTCAGCATCAGCATGCTGAGCATCCCGACCAGGTAAACCGGAATCCCGCTGCCGCTGTCCGGGGTTCCGGGACCGGGATCGACCGGGGGCTCCTCCGGGCCTTCCCGGACCTGCTTCTCCAGTTCCCGGACCAGCAGCTCCATGGTATCGGTCCCCTCATCCACCACTTCCAGTTCGACCTCCTCTGCCCGGATGTCCCCGCCGACCCGGCTTTCGAACTTCATCTCCGGGACCAGCTCCACAAGGGCAATGGTTTTGTTCTCCGCAAAGTCCCCGGCCTCAGGGTCATATCCGCTGTAAACGGTGTAATTCATCGAACCGTAGGTGTAGGATTCGATCTCCACACGGTATTCCGCATCATCCAGGATATCGAAGACCTTCATGCCGCCGATCTTATAGGGGATGACCCGGTCCGGATCCAGGCTGTCCGTCTCCCCGTCGTCCGTGACAAAGGCGATCCTTCTGCCGGATGCGTCG
>JAGDAW010000005.1 GCA_017959345.1 Lachnospiraceae bacterium
CCCGGCGCTGGACACCGTCGGGAAAGGCTTCGAGAAAGGTACCGTCTTCCTGCCCCAGCTCCTGATCTCCGCGGACGCCGCGAAGGCCGCGTTCTCCGTGATCCGGGACGCCATGAAGACGGAAGACCGGCCGTCCAAGGGCCGGATCCTCCTCGCGACCGTGCAGGGGGACATCCACGACATCGGGAAGAACATTGTCAAGGTCATGCTGGAGAACTACGGGTACGACGTGCTGGACCTCGGCAAGGACGTGCCGCCGGAGAAGATCGCGGACGCCGCGGTTTCGGAACAGATCCGCCTGGTGGGCCTCTCCGCCCTCATGACCACCACGGTCGGCGCCATGGAAGCCACCATCCGCCTGCTGCGGGCGCGGAAGCCGGACACGAAGGTGATCGTGGGCGGCGCCGTGATGACGGAATCCTACGCGGCCGCCATCGGCGCGGATGCCTACGGGAAGGACGCCATGGCGACGGTGCGGTACGCGGACAGCGTGTTCACGTAAGCCGCGGCGCTTCCCGGTCTGCCGCCCCTTCAAAACCCTGCATCATCTGTTTCGCTGCTTTCCAGGCAGCCGGAGGAAACCATGGACCGTATTGCAGTGCTGATCCCCTGCTACAACGAAGAAAAGAGCATCGGCAAAGTGGTCGGGGACTTTAAGAAAGCCCTCCCGGAAGCCGTGATCTATGTTTATGACAACAATTCATCCGACCGGACCGCGGAATGCGCGCAGGCGGCCGGCGCCGTCGTGCGCCGCGAATACCTCCAGGGCAAGGGCAATGTGATGCGCCGGATGTTCTACGAGATCGACGCGGAATGCTACCTCATCACGGACGGCGACGACACCTATCCCGCGGAATACGCCCGGGAGATGGCGGACCGGGTCCTCTGCCACAACGCGGACATGGTCATCGGGGACCGCCTCTCTTCCACGTATTTCGCGGAGAACAAGCGGCCTTTCCACAACATCGGGAACGCCATGGTCCGCTTCCTCATCAACAGCCTGTTCCATGGGGAGATCAAGGACATCCTGACCGGATACCGCGCGTTCAGCTACCGCTTCATCAAGACGTACCCGGTGCTGAGCCGCGGCTTCGAAATCGAGACGGAGATGAGCATCCACGCCATCGACAAGAACATGCAGGTGGAAAATGTGGTCGTGGAATACCGGGACCGGAAGGCGGGCAGCGAATCGAAGCTGAACACCTACAGCGACGGGTTCAAGGTCCTCGGGACGATCCTCCGGCTGTATAAGAACTACCACCCCTTCGGTTTCTTCGGGTTCATCAGTCTCGCCCTGCTCCTGCTGGCGCTCGGTTTCTCCCTCCCGGTCTTCATCGACTACGTCCGGACCGGCCTGGTGCACCGGCTGCCCACGCTGATCGTCTGCGGCTTCGTCGCGCTTTCCGGCATCATCACCTTTATCAGCGGGATTATCCTGTCCTCGCTCCGCCAGCAGGAAAAGCAGGCGTTCGAGCGGGACCTGATCCGCACAGTCTGCCCGAAGGACCGGGCCTGAAACCGTGCCCGGGAAAATAAATGCCGGACTTTCCGTCACAG
>JAGDAW010000071.1 GCA_017959345.1 Lachnospiraceae bacterium
GCCTCTCCGTACAACACCTGGGACAGGGCTGCCGAATGGGCGGGCCGGCCGGGTATGCCGAAAACATTCTTCTCCTGCGGGACGGAAGACACCGTTATGTACCGGCGGTTCCGGGAGTTTCGCGCGTACGCGGAGGAAATCGGGCTGGATGCGGAATTCACGGAGCGTGAGGGATACGGGCACGAGTGGCGTTTCTGGGATCTGGAAATCCGGCGCGCCATTGACCTTTTCCTCCCGGAACAGAGACAGCCTTAAACGCTGCCGGGAGCAGGCAGAAATCCGGCGAAAGTCAGCGGGGCGGTATGGACAAGACCATATCGGTATGATAAAATTAATCAGTTATACAGCACATGATTTCAGCGCTTCAGACCGTATCACAAAAGGGATGGGCGCTGAACGACTGAAGGAGGACCCGGAGCATGACAATTCTGGTAACGGGCGGCGCCGGATACATCGGCAGCCATACCTGTGTGGAGCTTCTGAACAAAGGCTATGATGTGGTCGTCATCGACAATCTGGTCAATTCCAGCGCAAAAGCGATTGAACGCGTGGAAGAGATCACCGGGAAACGGGTGGCATTTTACGAGAACGACGTCCGCGACCGGGCGGCCCTGGACCGGATTTTTGAAAAGCACGACATCAACTGCGCCATCCACTTTGCCGGACTGAAGGCTGTCGGTGAGTCTGTCGCCATGCCGCTGGAGTATTACGACAACAACCTCTTTTCCACGGTCAGGCTGTGCGAAGCCATGCGGGATCACGGGGTGAAGAACATCGTGTTCTCCTCGTCCGCCACGGTGTATACCGGCGACAACGAGATGCCCCTGCGGGAAACTTCCAGAACCGGCATGTGCACCAACCCCTACGGGTGGACCAAATACATGTCGGAACAGATCCTGCGGGATACCGCAAAGGCCATCGACGACTTTTCGGTGTCCCTCCTCCGCTATTTTAACCCGATCGGCGCGCACTCGAGCGGGATGATCGGCGAGGATCCGCGCGGCGTTCCCAACAACCTGATGCCCTTTATTGCCCAGGTTGCGGTCGGCCGCAGGGATCACCTGAACGTCTTCGGCAACGACTACGATACGCCGGACGGCACGGGGGTGCGGGACTATATTCATGTGGTGGATCTCGCCCGGGGGCATGTTGCCGCGATTGATTACATGCAGACGCACCGGGGGGAGAACGTCTTTAACCTGGGGACCGGAACCGGTTACAGCGTCCTGGACATGGTGCACGCCTTTGAGCGGGTTACGGGAGTAAAAATCCCTTATGAAATCGTCGACCGCCGCCCGGGCGACCTCGCGACGGTGTACTCCAGCCCGGATAAGAGCGCGCAGCTGCTGGGCTGGAAAGCCGAATACAATCTGGACGATATGTGCCGCGACACCTGGGCGTGGCAGTCGAAGAACCCGATGGGGTATGCGGGAGTCTGAAACCGCAGACGGGAATCCTGAATCATCAGAGTAAAAACGGGGAGGGTAGCGCATGGCAGAGAAAACAAAAGCAGCGGAAGCCGCCGCCAGAGCGGCCGGGACAAGAGCCAAAAAGCCCCTGAAAAAGGCCGGGGCCATGAAGAAAACAGACCCTGCAGCCGTCGTCCCCGAACCCCGGCGCAAAATCTGCTTTGTCGGCTCCGAGTGCTTTCCCTTCATCAAGACCGGCGGCCTCGGGGATGTGATGTATGCGCTGCCCCGCGCGCTGATCCGGCAGAACTGCGACGTCCGGGTCATCATGCCCAGATACGAGTGCATCCCGGAGAAATACCAGAGGCAGATGAAGTTTCTGGGCGAATTCAACATGGATCTCTGCGCCGACGGCAGGGAATTCTATGTGGGCATCCTCGAATCGGAGCTCGACGGGATCGTTTATTACTTCATCGACAACCAGGAGTTCTTCAGCTGGGGCAATCCATATACCGACCTGGTCAGGGATATTCCCAAGTACTGCTATTTTGATAAAGCCGTGCTTGCGGCACTGAACTACATCGAATGGATCCCCGATATCATCCACTGTCACGACTGGCAGACGGGACTTGTGCCGGTCTTTCTGCGTACGCTCTTTTCCGGGACGCCCGTTGGCAGCGCCAAGAGCATCATCACCATCCACAACCTGCGCTTCCAGGGCATCTATAATGTCCCGACCATCCAGTACTGGTCCGGCCTGCCCGGCTA
>JAGDAW010000072.1 GCA_017959345.1 Lachnospiraceae bacterium
ACGGATCCCACAGAGCCTACAGAGCCCACAGAGCCCACGGAGCCGACAGAGCCCACAGAGCCCACAGAGCCCACGGAACCTACAGAGCCCACAGAGCCCACGGAACCGACAGAGCCCACAGAGCCTACAGAGCCCACGGAACCGACAGAGCCGACAGAGCCTACGGAACCGACAGAGCCTACGGAACCGACAGAGCCTACAGAACCCACGGAACCGACAGAACCGACGGAGCCTACCGCACCCGTCGGACCGGATCCCGTGAACCCCGAAGACCCCACGGATCCCGGGCCGCCCGAACGCCCGCCCGTGCCGGAAGCGGTGCGCCCGCAGGAGGAACAGACCGCCGTCCGGCCCGTGTGGACGGGGCTTCCGGAGGCGGAGGCCTCCGGGGAAGGCCTGGTCGACCGGCCCATGGACGGGGAAGAACCGGGGGGCGAAGTCACGGACGACGGCCCCGGGGAGGGCGGAACGGAAGAAGAGATCCCGCCCGAGAAGATCCTGCAGCGCGTCTACCTGACGTATACGGAAGCCATTGTCCGGATCTGCGGCGAAGTCGGCCTGAACCCCGTGATCGTCGCGGCCCGCATCCGGCAGGAGCACGGCGCGGCGGACAGCCAGCTGATTACCGGCACCTATCCCTTTACCCTGGAAGACGGGACCGTCATCAACGGCGGTTATTACAACTATTTCAACCTCAGCGCCTATGGGAATTCCATGGCGGAGATTTATACCAGCGGGCTTCGTGAAGCCTACGAAAACGGCTGGGATACGCGCTATAAAGCCCTCCGCGGCGGCGCGGAGAAGTACCACAACATTTATATTTCCCGCGGCCAGACCACCCAGTACACCCAGAAATTCAGTGTGGACTCCAGTTCAGAGAGCCTTTTCTGGGGCCAGTACATGCAGAACCTGACGGCCCCCATCGCGGAAGCGACCACCATGTACCGGTCGTTCGCGGAGGCGGGCGCGCTGGACGCGGACCTGACGTTTGTGATTCCCGTATTCGAGGACATGCCGGCGGAGAACCCCATGCCGGTCGTCGACGGGAACCCGAACTACAAGCTGGGCTCCATCTCCGTGAACGGGGAGCGGGTCAGCGCATTTTCCGAAGACATCCCGGATTACGCCGTGACGGTGGACGGCACCGCGAAGGAAGCGACGTTCAGCATCCTTTCCTACGCGCCGGAGACGGAACTGACCGTCACCCGGTTCACGGACGCCGGGCGGAAAGACATACCCGTGTCGAAGGAAGTCCGCGTGATGGGCGCGAGTACGGTGGCCATCCATACCCTGACGGCGCGCCTGCCTTACGGGGCATCGGAATTCCGGATCCTTTCGACCGCGGCGAACGGCCGCTCCATGACCTATTCGGTGACCGTGACGCGGCCCGGCACCTGGGACGCCACCCTTTCCGGGCTGCTGCTTGACGGCACGCTACTCTGGGGGTTTGACCCGGATACGCTGTCCTACGGCCTGGAAGTCGGACCGGAGACCGAGAAGGTCTTCCTGCAGGCGGTGCCGTTCCACGAAGCGGCCGCGGTAACGGCTGCGGTGAACCGGAACGGCGCGGTGATGCCGCTCCCGCTCAGTACGGGCGGAACCGGGGATAACGGCGGGGAGGATACGGATCCGTCCGGGGAGGAACCCGGCGGTGAAGATACGGATCCGTCCGGGGAGGAACCCGGCGGGGAGAACACGGACCCGTCTGCCGAAGAACCCGGCGGGGAGAACACGGCCCCATCTGTCGAAGAACCCGGCGCGGATACGAACGTCCGCGTCACGGACCGGCCCCGGACCGGGACCGGCGAAGACGGGGAGGAACAGCCCGGCGAGGGCAGCGGGGAAGACCCGGCGGACCCGCCCGGGGATGAACCCGGCGGAGAACCCGGCGGCGAACCCGGGGAAGAGATCCCCGAGGATCCGGATACGGACCCGGCATCCCGGAATCCTTCCGGGCTCACGTACACGGCGGAAGTCCCGCTGTCCTATGGCGTGAATGCCGTCACATTTACGGTCACTGCGCCGGACGGGCAGGCCCGGACCTATACCGTGGCCATTACACGGCGGGAGCCGGACGATTACCGGCTGTTCGGCCTGACGCTGAACGGGGTTTCCCCGGAAGGGTTTGACCCGGATATTACGGAATACGGCTTCGTACAGGAAGCCGGCGTCCAGACGCTGACGGTCAGCGCCGTCCTGAGGACGCCCGGCTCCACGGTGCAGTTCGCGTATGAGCACGGGGACCGGACGGACCCCGTTGAGTCGGTGAAGACCGAAGAGACCCGGGAAGAGGACGGCGGAAGGACCGTATACGTCCACACGGGCACATTGCCGGTTTCTTACGGGGTATCCCGCATCCGCATCCTGGTGACGGCGCTTTCGGGCGAGACCCGCACCTATACGGTGACGGTGACGCGGGACCGCGATTATGTATACGGGGACGTCAACAACGACGGCGCGTGGAACATTTTCGACGTCGCGCAGGTCCGGAGCCATATCCTGGGATACCAGAAGCTGGACGGCGTCATGTTCCTTGCCGCGGATATCGATGAAGACGGGGTCATTACCATTTTCGACGTCGCGTATCTCCGGTCCTACATCCTTGGTTACTCGGCGAGCGTGAAGCCCGCGCAGACGGAATAACCGGGGCCCGGCGCCGGCCCGGCCCCCTGGACGGGGATGATTACTGGGACGGATGTCATGCGGCATCCGGAAGCAGCGGCCTGGGGCCGCAAAGGAGGGCACGCCATGCGCGTTCTGAAAAAATCGATCGGACTGGTCCTGCTGACGGTCCTGCTGATCTTCTGCGTTTCCACCAATGACGCGTTCGGGATGTCCGGCCAGGTCATTGTGAATTCTTCCGTCCCGGCCTGTTTTCTCGGGCAGACCTTTACGGTCTCGTTTTCGATCATTCCCGAGAAAGCGGCCTTCCTGCAGGCACAGCTCGTGGTCCCGGACGGGGGTCTGGTGATTAACGGCGTGACCTTCGACAACGCGCAGGGGGCCCAGTACAACGAAGGGACCCTTTACTCCGACAACAGTCGTGAATCCTATGTCGGGACCATAACCGTGACGGCCGTGACGCCGGGTGCCCACCAGATCATCCTGCAGAACGTCATGCTTGTCGACGTAATCAACCCGGCCGACCAGGTCACGCTGGCCGGCGCGGCCGCCTCCATCTACGTCTATTCGGAGGAGGAGCGGTGGCAGATGGAGTCGGAGGCGGCTTCCCGCGCGGAAAGCGCCTCGGAAGCGTCCAGGATTGAGGCATCCATCGAGGAGTCCCGCAGGCAGGAACAGGAATACCTGGCGTGGCTGCAGGCCTCCCGTGAGGAGGAGTCCAGGCAGGCGGCCGCGGTCCAGGCGTCCATTGAGGAATCCCGCAGGCTGGAACAGGAATACCTGGACTGGCTTGCGGCTTCCCGCCAGGCGGATATTGACGCGTCCATCGCGGCTTCCCGCCAGGCGGAGCAGGATTACCTGGCCTGGCTTGCGGCTTCCCGCCAGGCGGATATCGACGCATCCATCGCGGCTTCCCGCCAGGCGGAGCAGGATTACCAGGCATGGCTTGCGGCTTCCCGCCAGGCGGATATCGACGCATCCATCGCGGCTTCCCGCCAGGCACAGGCGGAGCAGGATTACCAGGACTGGCTTGCGGCTTCCCGCCAGGCGGATATCGACGCGTCCGTCGCGGAACAGGACCGTATCCGGGAATCCATCCAGGCGTCCATCGCGGATTCACAGGCGGAAGTCGACCGCACGCGGGCGACGGAGATCGGCGGTGCGTATTTCGTCCCGTACGATATGAACCCGGAAGAGGCGGACGCGCGCTTCCTGTTCGCGGTGAGCGATGAAACGGTCGCGCAGCCGGTGTCCTATTCGAGAAGCAGCCTGGTCGTCAACAGCCAGCAGGTCTGGGCGTTCCGCACGGCCGGCATGGCGGAAGGGACCTATCTCGTCTATGGCCGTTTTACGGCGGAGCAGGCCCCGGATTTCTATTACTACACCCCGGCAGACGAGCGGTTCTATCCTTACAGGAACCTCCACTCCGGCGTCATCGAGACCGGGACCCCGGCCAGCCCTTCCGGAAACGGGACGGAGGCGACGACGGCACCCGAAACCGTCGTCCGGGAAGGCCAGTCCACGCAGGACGCGCCCGTCCAGGACCGGCCGAAGACGGAAGAACTGTCCGGGCAGAAGCTGCTGATCGCCATGCTGTTCAGCTTCCTGTTCGGCGGCGCCGCGTGCGCCATCATTGCCCTGATGGTGTCCGGACGGAGACGCGTGACCAAGCGAGTGAAGAAGGCGGATGAATACACCATCGATAAGGAGCTGTTCAGCGAACTCCCGGAAGAGGCCCGCGATAGCGGGTATTCCTCCTTCGACGAGGATATGGAAGACCTGATCGCCGGTACGGTGCCGGCCCCGGCGCCCGCGGCCGCGCCGCAGAAGAGCACCCGGGACGTCTGGGAAGACGCGGTGAACGACGAAGAGGACGACGAAGAGATGAACCGCCGCTTCGAAGAGAGCCTGGAAGGCCTGTTCTGAGTGCGGGATGCCCCTAAAAGGCCCGGAAAGGCCGTTTTCCGCCCTTTTCCCGGGTGAGCCGGCATCTTGTCCGTACTTCTGTAAAAAAGGCTGTATTTTTCAAAATTCGGGCTTTACATCCGCAGGAATCCGTGCTATGATACAGCATTGTTTGGGCGCCCCCGCGCTGTGTTACGACACTCCGACGTCCGCATCGCGGCGGGTAAGAATAAAAAAAGGAGAACACAACCATGATTTCGAAAGAAAAGAAAGCGGCGATCATTGCCGAGTACGGCCTGAAAGAGGGCGATACCGGTTCGCCGGAAGTCCAGGTCGCCATCCTTACGGCGCGGATCCAGGAGCTCACGGAGCATCTGAAGGTGAACAAGAAGGACAACCATTCCCGCCGCGGCCTGTTCATGATGGTCGGCCAGAGAAGGAACCTTCTGGAGTACCTGAAGAATAAGGACATCAACAGGTACCGTGCACTGATCGAAAAGCTTGGCTTGAGAAAGTAAGAAATGTTTGAGGGGCGGCTCTGAAGGGCCGGCCCTCTTATGATGTTGACAGCAGGGTCAGAAACCTTTCCCCGGGACTGCCTGCGTGTCCGTCACATTTGCCGGACTTCCGGATCCGGCAGGGACCTGCGTCCCGGAACCCTCCCGGAGGCGGAAGGAAACGGCCGCCTGAACCACCGTTCCGGAATATGAAGAAGTAGGCACATTCGTGCCGAGAAGAAGGAGAAGAGAACTCATGTCGACTTACAAAACCTATGAAATGGACCTGGCCGGCCGGAAGCTTTCCGTGGATATCGGACGCGTGGCGGCGCAGGCGAACGGCGCGGCGTTCATGCACTACGGCGACACCACCGTGCTCGTCACCACCACCGCATCGAAAGAGCCCCGGGAGGGCATCGATTTCTTCCCGCTTTCGATTGAGTACGAAGAGAAGATGTACGCTGCCGGCAAGATCCCCGGCGGTTTCAACAAGCGCGAAGGGAAGGCGTCCGAGCACGCCGTGCTGACGAGCCGCGTCATCGACCGGCCCATGCGCCCCCTGTTCCCGAAGGATTACCGGAACGACGTCACCATCGACTGCCTGGTCATGTCCGTGGACCCGGACTGCGGCCCGGAAGTGACCGCCATGCTGGGCGCCTCCATCGCCACCTCCATTTCGGACGTGCCGTTTGACGGCCCCATCGCGGCCACGCAGATCGGCCTCGTGGACGGCGAATTCGTCGTGAATCCGACGACGGACCAGCGGAAGGTCTCCGACCTGTCCCTGTCGGTGGCTTCCACCCGGGACAAGGTCATTATGATCGAAGCCGGCGCCAATGTGGTCCCCGAAGATCAGATGCTGGACGCCATCTTCATGGCGCACGAGATCAACGGCGAGATCATCCGTTTCATCGACGTGATCGTGGCGGAATGCGGGAAGGCGAAGCACGCCTACGAGTCCCACGTCGTGGATCCGGAACTCTGGGCGGACATGCTGGAAGCGATTCCCGCGGAAGTCATGGAGAACGCGGTCTTCACGGATGACAAGCAGACCCGCGAGAACAATATCGACGCGCTGAAGGCACAGCTCACGGAGCGTTACACCGGCGTCCATGACGAGTGGATCCCGGCGCTCGGCGAAGCGCTTTATAATTACCAGAAGAAGACGGTCCGGAAGATGATCCTGAAGGACCATAAGCGTCCGGACGGCCGCGCCCTGAACCAGATCCGTCCCCTCGCGGCGGAAGTGGACACCATCCCCCGCGTGCACGGCTCCGCCATGTTCACCCGCGGACAGACCCAGATCTGCGACGTCTGCACGCTGGCGCCCCTCTCGGAAGTCCAGAAGATCGACGGCCTGGACGTCTCCGTGACCTATAAGCGCTACATGCATCATTATAATTTCCCGTCCTATTCTGTCGGCGAGACGAAGGTCAGCCGCGGCCCGGGACGCCGGGAGATCGGCCACGGCGCCCTTGCGGAGCGGGCCCTCCTGCCCATGCTTCCCTCCGAGGAAGCGTTCCCCTACGCCATCCGCTGCGTGTCGGAGACGTTTGAGTCGAACGGTTCCACGTCCATGGCGTCCACCTGCGCGTCCTGCATGGCCCTGATGGCGGCGGGCGTGCCCATCAAGGACATGGTGGCCGGCATTTCCTGCGGCCTCGTGACCGGCGACACGGACGATGATTTCGTCCTGCTGACGGATATCCAGGGCCTGGAAGACTTCTTCGGCGACATGGATTTCAAGGTGGCGGGCACCCACGACGGCATCACCGCCATCCAGATGGACATCAAGATCCACGGCCTGACCCCCGAAATCATCCGGGGCGCCATCGCGAGGACCCGCGAAGCCCGCGTCTATATCATGGACGAGGTCATGAGCAAGGCCATCGCGGCGCCGAGACCGGAGCTTTCGAAGTACGCGCCGAAGATCATCACGGTCATGATCGACCCGCAGAAGATCGGCGACGTCGTCGGCAAGCAGGGTAAGGTCATCAACCGGATCATCGACGAAACCGGCGTGAAGATCGACATTTCCGAAGAGGGCGCGGTCTCCATCTGCGGCACGGATCCGGAGATGATGGAGAAGGCGAAGAAGATGGTCGAGATCATCGTGACGGACTTCTACGAAGGCCAGCGCCTGACCGGCAAGGTCGTTTCCATCAAGGAATTCGGCGCTTTCCTGGAGTTTGCCCCCGGTAAGGAAGGCATGGTCCATATCTCGAAGATCGCCAGAGCCCGGATCAACCGCGTCGAAGACGTGCTGAACCTGGGCGATGTGGTGGACGTGGTCTGCCTCGGCACCGACAAGCGGGGCCGTTACAGCTTCTCCATCAAGGACGCAAAGTAACAGTTTTTACAGGGGCTGCCTCCGGGCAGCCCTTTTTTCGATATCGGGGAGGCCCAGGGGGCCGC
>JAGDAW010000073.1 GCA_017959345.1 Lachnospiraceae bacterium
ACGGTCTTCTGGTCGCCCTGGCGGAAATCCACGGAGATGATCTCGGGATCCTTCGGGTCCGGACCGACGGTCACGATCGCGCGGTACTTCTGGGCGCCCATTTTCAGCGTGCAGTCCGCCTGCACCATTTTATTGCCGGACTTTTCAATGTAGAACGTGCCGACGAACGAGCCGTCGAACTTCGTTTCCGGATCCGAGAACTGTTCCGCAAACTGGTCGATCTGCTTGTAGAACTGCTCCACGAGGTCTGCCGCCGCGCCTTCTTCCGCGGCTTTCCCGGAACGGATGGCCATCAGGGAGACGTACTGCTTCGCCCCGTCTTCGACCAGCGCCTTCAGGCTCTTGCTGTCCTTCGCCCATTTCGTGAGGTCCTTGATGGCCGCGGTAATGGCGGGCCCGTCCATCTCGACGGTAATCACCGTGGTGTTCAGGGTCTTCTCGCCGATATCGATCTTCTCGGAATCCTTCGAGTACGTGCCGTGCTTCCGGATGGTCTCCCAGAAGATGTCTTCCGCCTCATCCTTCACGGTGTCGAACTCTTTCTGGAGCCGTGAAGGAACCTTGTTGATGTCCTTCGTGAACTTTACAAGCTCCGAGTAGGCGTCCTCAGCCAGGCTGTAATCCGTATCCTTGGCCGGATCCAGCACGGACCCCTTCAGGTTCTTCGAAGCGTTCTTCAGGTTCACGCCGTATTTCGTCTTCCCGAAGAAGGTGTTGCTGGCGGCCGACGCTTCGTCCGGGGAAATGTACGCCTTCGCGTCCAGGACGCTCTTCTTGCTCAGCGTCGCGTCCGCTTCCAGGGCAAACGTCTTCTTCTCCCAGTTCGAATACAGGGCAAGGTGGATGATGCCGGGAACGGCGTCCCCGTCGCTGTTCTTCAGCTCTTCGATCTTCGACAGGTCAACCGTAATGTCGATGCTGCCGCCGTGGATCACACGGTCGACGGTGGCGTACTGGTCCATCTCCTGGAACTGGTCGCGCGCATTTTCGAAACCGGTCCTGAGCAGGTTCTTCGGATTCGCCTTCGACGCGGCGGACACGATGGACGTGATGATCAGCGCGAGCACGATGACCGCCGCGGCAATGCCGATAATATTGTCCTGCCCGAGCCCAAGGATGGAACCCGGCCCCTTCTTCTGCGGCGCTTCTGCCTGCTTCACTTCACCGGCAGCGTCTTCAACGACTTCTTCGACGGTTTCCGTCTCTGCCGCATCCACGATTTCTTCTGGATTCAGGCCGTCTTCACGGTTCTCAAAATCACTCATCTTTTTCTCCTCCGTGTTTTATATAAGGATGATGGCGCCGGGACAGGATGGATCCCTCCCCGGGCCATGGCTTGAGCGGCTTCCTGCCAGGCATTCCGGCCGCGTATCATAATAATCGGTTCCCGCGGGTGCGTGCCCCGCGTCCCCCCTGCTTCATCCGGCCGCGCACATGCCGCGGTAGGCTTCCTTCAGCCGGACGGATTCTGTATAGGCATCTCCGGACGTCCCGGATAACTGCGCGCGTGTGTAATATGCGGGTTCCCCGCTTCCAAGGAAAATGAGGCTGTCATAGAACGTCTCATATTCCGCCGTATCATGGCCGGCATACAGGACCGTATGCCCGCGTTCCTTGAGCTGCCGCACCGTCTCCTTCAGCTCGTCCTGCCAAAGCACATCCAGGCCGGCCGAAGGTTCGTCCAGGAGCAGGATGTCCGGGTCCCCGAGCATGGCGCAGGCGATGCTGACGCGCTTCTTCGTGCCGCCGGAGAGCTTCCCGACCTTCTGGTTCCTGTATGCCTCGATGCCGAACGGGAGTTCCTCCGGCACCGGGACCTTCAGGAGTCCCGCGAAGAACCGGAAATTCTCCTCCACCGTCATGTCCTCGAACAGCGCCGTCCCCTGCGGCACATACCCGACTCTCCCTTCCACGGAGACCGTCCCGCCCTTCGGCTTCAGGATCCCCGCCGCAATGGCGAGCGCGGTCGACTTCCCGCTGCCGTTCGGGCCGCAGAGGACGACGCACTCCCCGGGCGCGGCGGAAAATGTCAGGTCCGCGAGCACAGGGGTCCGCCCGTATGAAAAGCTGAGGTGCTGAATCTGTATCATCGTTCCGCTCTGTACCAGGCCACAAGGTCGTCCACGACCTCGCCGTAAGATTTCACCCCGCTCTCCTGGCCGAAGGACTTCAGGTACGTGTCGTTCACCTTCGTGCCGGCTTCCTTGACGGGGCCCTCATATTTCTGATAGTATACCGCGCCTGCGTGGGTATCATGGAGAAGAAGTTCGCACCCCTCCGGATACGCCTCCTGCACCTTCCGGAGCTGGCCTGCAAGCAGGCTCTGGCTCTCTTCGTAAAGCGCGTTGTACAGGTAAATGAACGCGGTGTAATAACCGGAATACCGGAAATACGGGTCCTCCGACGCTTCACACGCGAGGAACGCGGCGAAATTCGCCTCCTCCTCACTCGCGATCCCGAGCCGGTGGGCCGCCTCATGCGCCATCGTGAACGGGAGGTCCAGCACGTGCCCGCTGTGCGGCAGTGTGGATTCCCCGGTCAGCGGCATGAATTCGCCCGTGTTCCCCCGGTACAGGAGGTACTGGTCGAAGAGGACCAGCGCCTTCACCCGCGCGCCGGAGCCCCGGAAAACCTCGTAACGCTCCCCGAGCTTCTCGTAAACCCGTCCGCCCCTTTCGGCAAGTTCGTAAAAATCCTGCCGGACGGCTTCCTGTTCCGCGTCCCGTTCCACCTCGCCCGCGCAGGAAGCGGCCTTCATGGCGTAGGCGCCGAACGCTTCCGCCAGCTCTTCCTTCGTATACGCCCGCACTTCGAGCGCCAGTTCGTCCCGGAGCGGCGGCGCGTAATGGTTCAGCATCCAGCCGAGCACCGCGAACGACCCGAGCGCGCTGACCACGAGCAGCACACGCGATAGCCAGTCCAGGAAGCCCTTCCGCCGCACGAGCACCACCGTCAGCGTCACGAAAAACGTAAGGATCAGGAGGACCCATGCGAAATCCCAGACGGCAAACGGGACGATCCCCGTCACGGAGGAAAGCACCGTCATCAGCCCCTTCGAGAAGGTGCGGTAGCCGGGGAAAAACAGCTCCGGGAACCTGCCGAACAGGAACACGGCGGCCAGGCACACAAGCACCAGTCCCAGGCTGACAAGCATCCGCACAGCCCAGGGCTTCATGGCCCTGCTCTCTGGCCGCGGCGCGCGCGGCGTTTCTTCCGGAGACCGTTTCATCGGCGTCTTCACTCCCCTCTGCCGGAAAAAGGCATCGGCGGTATAGTCCCTATTACTATACCGCCAATGTCCGTATTTTTCAAGTAAATTTTTGAGCCGCGGGGACAAAACGGGTCCCGCGGATCCCGGACGGCGCCCGTGCCGCCGGAAGAAACTTATTTAATCAGCGTGAACTTCGCCATGACGCTGCAGAGCGTGTTCGATACGGTGGACATCGACTTGATGAAGATATCCAGCGCCACGCCGACCACGTCCTTACGCGTATCGCCGACGGTGTCGCCGGTGACCGCCGCCTTATGGGCGGGCGTACCCTTCCCGTGGCCTGCGATCGCACCGGACTCGATGTACTTCTTCGCGTTGTCGAACGCGCCGCCGGAGTTCCCCATGAAGATCGCCCTGGGGATGGCGACGACCGTGGCGCCGACCAGCATGCCGCCCACGAATTCCACGCCGAAGATGAAGCCGCCGATCAGCGGGATCACCAGGGACAGGACGGACGGGAACAGCATCTTCCGGAGCGCTTCCTGCGCCGCCATATGGATCATCTTGTTGTAATCCGGCTTCACTTCGCCTTCCAGCACGCCGGGGATGGAAAGGATCTTATCCCCCTCATCCGCCATGATCTTCGCGGAATCGATGGTATTGTCCGTCAGCAGCGCGGAGAAGTATTCCACCAGGGCGCCGCCCAGGATGCCGCCCGCCACCACGACGAAGGACGCGAAGTTCAGGATCGGCGCGACCCCCGGGGCGGTGTAGTTCCCCACATAGGCCACGATCAGGGAGACCGTCGCGAACGCGGCAGAGCCGATGGCAAAGCCTTTGCCGATGGCCGCGGTCGTATTGCCCACGGCGTCCAGTTTATCCGTGATCACGCGCACGTCCGCGGGCAGGTGGCACGCTTCCGCGATGCCGCCGCCGTTATCCGCAACGGGGCCGAACGCGTCGATCGACACGGTGGTGCCCACGAAGGAAAGCATGCCGAGCGCCGCGATGGCGATCCCGTACGTGCCGCAGAGCTTGCCCGAAATGAGCAGCGACACCGCGATCAGGAGCACCGGCAGCAGGACAGAGCGGGAGCCGATGGCGTCGCCCTTCGTGATGACGAACGCTTCGCCCTCTTCCGCCATCTCCGCGAGGATCCGGGTGGGCTTATGGTCGGTAGACGTATAATATTCCGTGATGGACCCGATCGCGACGCCGGAGCCGATGCCGAGGATCGCGGAGACCCAGGGGGAGGCCCAGCCGATGAGCCAGTCGGAATAGAGTTCCTTGCCGTTGAAGATCACCAGGCACGCGACGCCGCCGAGGACGACGGTGATGCCCGCGGAAATCCAGGTGGCGAGGTCCAGTTCCCTTGCGGGGTTGTCGCCCATCTTCTTGTGGTTCGCGAACCCGAGGCCCGCCAGGCAGGCAAGGAGGCCGCATCCCGCGAAGATGATCGGGAAAATGACGGTCGAGCGGAACATCTCTTCCGAAGCGCCGGCCGTCCCCGAGAACAGGGAGGAACCGATCAGGATGGCCGCCGCCATGGTCGCGACGAACGACTCCAGGAGGTCCGAGCAGTTGCCGGCGATATCATTGACGTTGTCGCCGATGAAATCCGCGATCGTGTTCGGGATCCGGCTGTCGTCCTCCGGCAGGTCGTGGCGGAGCTTGCCCAGGATGTCCGAGGAAATGTCCGCGGCTTTCGTATAGTTGCCGCCGGCCACACGGTTGAACATGGCCACGACGGAACAGCCCAGGGAATAGGTGGTGATCCGCATCAGCGAGCCGTTGACGCCCAGGTCCAGCGCGACGAAGCCGGAGCCGTCCGCACCGGGTTCCACGCCCCAGATCAGGAGGATCAGGACCAGCCCGAAGATGCCGAATGCCTGTACGGACAGGCCGGAGATGGAACCGCCGCACAGCGCGACCTGTACCGTCTCACCGATCGATTTCGTCTCGAGCGCCTTATTCGCGGTCCTTACATTCGCGTAAGTGGCGCCCTTCATCCCGATGATGCACGCGAGCGAACTCATGACCGCGCCGATCAGGAAGGTGATGCCGCTCGTCTTCTCGATGAAGACCGAGAACAGCGCCGCAAGCACGACAACCACGATCCCGATGACCGTGAATTCCGTGCGCATGAACTGGTCCGCGCCGCTCCTGATGATGCCGGCGAGTTCCACCATGTCCTTCGTACCCTCTTTCATGGCCCGGATCCTGGTAAAGCTGAAGACCACATAGGCCAGCGCCAGAACGGCCAGGAAGAGTACTACATAGAAAAACCAACTCATAGAACCTGTCTCCTTCTGTACGGTAATTGCTTGTCGGCTTCCTTCCCTGTGACACGGCACACCGCGCCGGAAAAAAGCCCAAATCAATTGAACTATACTTCATTCCGGCGCAAAAAGCAAGGACAAAATGTGTTAATAAATAAACGATCCCGGGGCCTTCTGGAAGCCCCGGGAAACCCGTATGCACATGATTCAAATGTGACCGCCGTCAGGACAAACGGATCCGTGCCGGGATACCGTTCACGGCCTGTAAACCGCCTTCACCATCGCGATGTTGAGCATGTGGAGGTCCTCCTGGGACATATAGCCCCGCTCAAACGCAACGTTCACGCCCATCCACTCCGTGCCTCTCAGCACATACATCCGGAACCAGCCGCCGAAAATCGTCTCACCGACCTGGAGTTCCCCCAGGATACAGATGACCGGTTCCGGCATCTTCTGATAAACGACCGCGCAGCCGTCCCCGTACGTCCCGAGGTAATAATACCCGTCCCGGACCGTCCCTGCCTTCCCTTCCTCAAACAGGGGAAGCGTCGAAACCGCCGGAAGGGCTTCCGCGATCTTCAGGACCTGCGCATCCGTAAGGTCCGCAAAGGACGGGGCCGCCAGGTTCGCGTAAACCTCCGAGCCCGCGCCGTACTGTTCCGACAGTTCCAGCCGCCTCTGCACAGACAGGGCAGGCACCGTCTCTTCCCCGGCCTGCCGGCTGGGGAACCGGCTCTCGAACAGCGATCCCTCCGCGACCGTGTAAACAGGGGCTTCCTCCGCAAGGTCCTCCGCACGCGCGCCATCCCGGCCTTTCCACAGGAATAATCCGGCGGCAAGGAGCAATACGGCCGCGGCAATGAGGACCCGTACCGCATATTTATTCATTTTACTGCCTCCTTCCCGGAACCGCGTTCCGGACCGTTCGCTTCTTTGACGACTACAGGATAACACGGCGCTCCCTCATTTGTCAACCTTATTTCTCTGAATGAATGATATTTTCAGGATCCTTCTGCCGGGCTGTCCGCGCGTCCCGCCATCCACTCCCCTACGGTCCCGTGCCCTTCCCGGGCGCGCGTCTCAAGGATCCCGGCAATCTCCCGGTCCGCTTCCCGGACCATATCCGCGAATTCCGCGGACGCGATCCGGACGGCGTTCTTCCGGAGCGCCGCGATCTGGATCATCCCGTCGGAAGTCACCACGGATGCCCGGGTGTCCTTCGGCAGGCTGCCGATGTATTTTTCGATATACAGGTCCCCGCTCTCCTGCTCCTTCGTATAGACAATGGTGACGCCGCCCCGGGAGATCGTCTCCCCCGGGTTCCGGAACACCCGGTAGCCGTCGAAGACCACCGTGGTCCGGATCCCGCGGAACGCGCTGTAATTGACCAGGATCCCGATCAGCTTCTCCCGGGCCGCCGCGATGTCCTCTTCGGAGAGCTTCCGGAGGTCTTCCCAGGCAAAGATCACATTGTAGCCGTCCACCACCAGTTCTTCCGTCACGGCCGCCGCCGGCCGGTACGGCTTCCCCGAGACGGCCACCGGCTTCCGGTCCGTGTACTGCGGCCGCCGGATGGGGCCGAATTCCCGGAGCATGATCGCTTCCAGTTCGTCGTCGGTGGCCCGGAGGGATACGGATGCGGAGGGGCCCGCAGGAGCCGGGGCTGCCCGGAAGGACGCCCGGCTGTTCAGGTTCACCCGCGGCAGGTGCATGTAGCGCTCCACCTCGTCCCAGGGCACATTGAAGCCGGCGCCGTAGGCGCAGAACACGCTCGACGCGGGGTTTGAAAGGTCCATGAGGGGGTCGTAGCCGGTCTTCAGAAGGACCGCTTCCGTATCGTGGCACCGGTCGTACCCGTCCTGCTCCAGGACCATCTGGCCGGTGCCGCCGGTGTAGGAGGCGAGCTCCTTCGGGTAGTCGTTGAAGCCGGTGACCGGCCCCCGCCCGGAGAGATACGCGTCGCCGCCGTTATAGACCGGCGCGAGATAGGTCCCGTACCGGGCCCGGATGTCGTTCATGGCCCGGCTCACGGATTCCTGCGGCACCCGGATCCGGAACCGGACGTACGGCTCCAGGAGCACGGACCGCGCGTGCATCAGGGCGTTCCGGACGGCCCGGTAGGTGGCCTGCCGGAAATCCCCGCCCTCGGTGTGCTTGAGATGCGCCCGGCCCGCCGTCACGGTGATCTGCAGGTCCGTCACGGGGCTCCCGGTCAGCACGCCGGCGTGTTCCTTCTCTTTCAGGTGGGTCAGGATCAGGTTCTGCCAGTTCGCCGCGAGGTCGTTCTGCGGCACGTCGGACCGGAACCGGAGCCCGGAGCCCCTGGGCAGCGCGTCGAGCCGCACGTGCACTTCCGCGTAGTGGCGCAGGGGTTCGAAATGACCGACCCCGTAGGCGCTCCCGTCGATGGTTTCCATATAGAGGACGTGGCCGCCGGTCAGGCGGATCTCCATGCCGGTCCGCTCCCGGATCACGGCGCACAGGACCTCGCCCTGCACTTCCCCCATGATCCCCACTTCGATCTCCCGGAGGTACCCGTTCCAGGTCACGGAAAGCGCCGGGTCCTCTTCCTCCAGCGCCTTGAAGACCGGGAAGGCCTCCTCCGGATCCACATGTTCAGGCAGTGAGACGGCATAGCGCATGACCGGCTTCAGGACGGCCTCCTGCGCGGGGAACGGATCCCCCGGCCGGTCCCCCGCCCGGACGGCGGTGAGCCCGGTGACGCCGCAGAGGTCCCCGGCGCGGGCTTCCTGCACCGCGGTGTACCGGCTGCCGGAATAGCGCCGGATCTCGTGGACCTTCTCGGTGACGCCCCGTACGGTCACCGCGTCCCGGGCGCGGAGGGTCCCGCCGGTCACCTTCAGGAAGGTCACCCGCTCCCCCGCCGCGTCCCGCATGATTTTGTACGCCCGCGCGGAGAAATCCGCCCCGTATTCCGGGTACGGGAGGAACCGGACCAGGCCGGATAAGAACGCCTCCACCCCCGTCAGCTTCAGCCCGGACCCGAAAAAGACCGGGTACAGGAGCCTTCTCCGGACCAGGGAACGGATCTCACCGTCCTCCACGGTCCCGGTCTCCAGGAACCGGTCCAGGGTCTCTTCGCTGCAGGTCGCGGTCTCTTCGTAAAAATCCGCGTTCCCGTCCCCGAATTTCACGAAGGTCCCGTCCAGCTCCTTCCGCAGGCTGTCCATGACCGCGTCTTCATCGGAAAGCGCGTAATCCATTTTCGTGACAAAGACCACCGTCGGGATCTCGTAGAGGGCGAGCAGCCGGAACAGGGTCCGCGTATGGGCCTGGACCCCGGAAGCGCCCGAAATCACCAGCACGCAGGCGTCCATGATCCCCATGGCCCGCTCTGTTTCCGCGGAAAAATCCACGTGCCCCGGGGTGTCCAGCAGGGTGAAGGCGCGGCCGCCGTACAGAAAAGGGGCCGTTCCGGAAAAGACCGTAATGCCCCTGCTTCGTTCGATGGCGTCCGTATCCATCACCGTGTCCCCGTCATCCACGCGCCCCCGCTTCCGGATGGCGCCCGACACATAGAGCAGGGCTTCCGAAAGCGTGGTTTTCCCGGCGTCCACATGCGCGATGACGCCCAGGACGGTATTCGGCTGTCTTTGGTCCTCCGGACGTTCCGACATCGTTGAGCCTCCGGTTATTCCCCGTCTGTCCCGGGCTTTAAAAGGTCCTTCGTGCGGACCACCGCGTTCTTCCCGAACTTCTCCCGGATCCGGTCCAGCATCGCGTCCAGCTTCTCCCGCTTCTCCCGCTCTTCGTTCCCGAAGAGGGTCATCTGTTCATTTTCCCCGTGGGAGAGGTGGCCGCAGGAGACGCCGAGGAGGCGGATGGGCATTTTCCCGTCCCAGAGGCTGTCGAAAAGCTTCTTCGCTTCCCCGTACACCACGTCCGACGCGGACGTCGTGAAATCCAGCTTCCGCTGCTTCGAACAGGTGCTGAAATCGCTGCCTTTCACGGTCACCGTCACCTGCCCCGCGCGGACGCCGCCCTTCCGCATCCTGCGGCAGACGGATTCCGAAAGGCTTAAGAGGACCGGGTACGCCTCCTCCGCCGTCGTAAGGTCATAGGGCAATGTGGTCGAATTCCCGCAGGATTTCGCGTCCTCCCGCTCCGTTTCGACCGGCGAATCATCGATCCCGTTCGCGGCCCGGTGCATGTACCCGCCGCTCTTCGCGCCGAAATGGGCCGTCAGCACGCTGACCGGCATCCCGGCGAGTTCCCCGATCGTACGGATGCCGAGCGTCTTCAGGTGCGCCCCGGACGACTTCCCCACAAAGAGCAGGTCCCCCGCCGGGAGCGGCCAGAATTTCCGCGGGATCTCCTCCCGGAACAGGGTGTGCACCCGGTCCGGCTTCGTGAAGTCCGACGCGGTCTTCGCGAGGAGTTTGTTCTCCGAGACGCCCACATTGACCGTAAAGCCGAGTTCCGTCCGGATGGCGTCCTTCAGTTCCGAAGCGAGCCGCACGGCCTCCTCCGGGGAACGGTCCTTCACCCGGTCCGTCACGTCCATGAAGCACTCGTCGATGGAAAAGGGCTCCACCAGGTCCGTATACCGCCTGCAGACCGCCATAAACGCGTCCGAACAGGCCCTGTACAGCGCGAAATCGCTGGAAACCAGAATGAGGTCGGGGCATTTCCGGAGGGCGGTCGCCACCGGTTCGCCCGTCAGGACGCCGAAGGCTTTCGCGGGGATGGAACGGGCGGTGATCACGCCCCGGCGGCTCTTCACGTCGCCCCCGACCGCGGAGGGGACGGTCCTCAGGTCCAGGGTATCCCCTTCCCTCAGCCGCCGGACGGCTTCCCAGCTCAGGAAGGCCGAATTCACGTCCACATGGAAAATGATCCGCTCTTTCACGGTCAGTACTCCAGGTATTCCGGGCCGTTCACGGTCTCGGTCTTCTTCCGGATGCCCGGCACGATGAAGGCGGCCGCGAGCAGGACCAGGACGGCCCCGGCGGTGATGAGCCGCCCGGTCCGCGTCCGGATGTACTGCCCGAAGAGCCCGATGCGGGGGATCTTCAATACCAGCCGCCCCACGATCAGCTCCGGTTCGAAAGGCTTGTCCGCGACGTCGTTCGCGTCCCCTTTCGTGATCACCAGGTTACCCGCGAAGCTCTGGATGCGGTGGATGATCAGGCGCTCCTCGTCCGTCCCGCGGTCCCTGATATACAGGACAATGTCACCGACGCCGTACGCCTCCGGTTCCTGGGACTGGTAAAACACCACGTCCCCGATGTTCAGCACCGGCTCCATGCTGCCGGACACGACGACCGCCGTGCCGATCCCGAAGAGGCCGGTATACCCGTCCCTGCTCAGGAAGCGCTGCACGAGCCCGTTGACCAGGACGGCGGCCAGCAGGACGGAGAACGCCAGGATAAAGATATTCAGGACGCATTTCAGGAACTGCTTCATGTCTGATCCCTTAAAACTGTAAATGTGTATGGCCGCGCGGTCAGCCTTCCGACGCGATCCGCGTCACGACGGACAGGCACACGTCCCCGTTCTCCACGGTCATCCGGCGGTACTCGTCCGCGCCGCCCGTGATGCTGTCCGATACGATCTTGAAAAGGATGCACGGGATGCGGTTCCTGTAACACGTGAGCACGATGCCCGCGGATTCCATGTCGCAGATGTCCGCCCCGTACTGTTCCCGCAGCGCCGTTTTCGCTTCCTTCGTGTCCACGAACTTGTCCCCGGAGGCGCAGACCACCGGCACAAGCTCCGGTTCCAGCGCCAGCGCGCGGCGGAACAGGTCTTCGGACGCCGGGATGTAAATGTCCGGGAATTCCGCGTACTGGGCGGGCTTCACGGGGTCGATGGGCGAGGTGTCCATGTCGTAATGGACCACGGATTTCACGATGCAGGTCTTCGCCAGGGACATTTCCGGGGTCAGGCCGCCGACCACGCCGAAATTCGCGACCACCTCCACGCCGTAGCCGGTGATCAGGAGCTGTGCGGCCGCCGCCGCCCCGATCTCGCCTATGCCGGATTCCAGCACGAACAGTTTGTAACGCCGGTTCCGGTAAACGGAGATTTCAAACCCGCCGCGCTTCTCCGTGGAAAGCGGCGTCCCGTAGGCCCGGAGCACCGCTTCGATCTCCTTCCGGACCGCGACAATCATACCGATCTTCTTCATCTGCAGACCTTCTCCATGACATAGTCGTAAAGCCCGTCTTTCCCGACGCAGTCGCCGAAACGGACTTCCTTAAACGGCAGCGCGGCAAGGTTCTCCGGCACAGGCAGGCCGGAGAGGCCGGAAAGCTTCCCCATCATCTGGAACTCCGTCTCCGGGACGGATTCCCCGAGGGCTTCCAGCACCGCTTGCGGGAACTTGAACGGGGACGCGGTGGACAGCACCACGTTCGGCACTTCCTTCCCGCCTTCCCGCCGGCGGAAACGCCCGGAAACCGCCGCCGCGACCGCCGTATGCGGGTCGACCAGGTACCCGTCCTCCCGGAACACGCGCCCGATCGTCGCCCGGACCTCCGCTTCGTCCGCGTATCCCGCGGAGAAGGTCTCCGCGAGCTTCTCCCGGATGCCTGCCGGTACGGTATAAACGCCTTCCCCGAACAGTCTCCGCATGCAGGAGGCCGTGAAGCCGGTATCCCCGCCGGAAGCGAGGTACAGCATCCGCTCCAGGTTGCTGGACACCAGGATGTCCATGGACGGGGAAATGGTCCTGTAGAACGGCCGGTTCCTGTCGTAAACGCCGGTTTCGAAGAACGCGGTCAGCACCCGGTTGTCGTTGGATGCGCAGACCAGGCGCCCCACGGGCAGGCCGAGCATTTTCGCGAAATACCCCGCGAGGATGTCGCCGAAGTTCCCGGTGGGCACCGTGTAATCCACGGGGTCCCCGTACCGGACGGCGCCGGACGCGAGCAGGTCCGCGTAGGCCTTGACGTAATAGGTGATCTGGGGCACAAGCCGCCCGATGTTGATGGAATTCGCGGAGCTGAAGGTCACCGGGAGCCCCTCCGGGACGCCCTCCTTCACGATCCGGTCGAACACCCGCTTGACGGCCGTCTGCGCGTCGTCAAAGTTCCCGCGCACCGCGCAGGCACGCACATTGGCCCCCTCCTGGGTGGTCATCTGGAGCTGCTGGATGGGGCTGACGCCGCCCTCCGGGTAGAAGACGCAGATGCGGGTGCCGGGCACGTCCCGGAAGCCCGCCATGGCCGCTTTCCCGGTGTCCCCGGACGTCGCGGTCAGGATGACCGTCTCCTTCCCTTCCGAAAGCGCCTGCTTCGCGCTGACCAGGAGCTGCGGGAGCGCGGACAGCGCCACGTCCTTGAACGCGTAGGTCGGCCCGTGGAACAGCTCGAGGTAATACGTGTCCCCGGCTTTCCGGAGCGGCGTCACTTCCTCCGTGTCGAACCGCCCGTCATAGGCGCGCGACACGATGCCTTCCATGTCCGGGAAGTCGTCCAGGAACATCGTGAACAGCTTCGCCGCCATCCCTTTGAAGGACAGGGACATCAGCGCTTCCATGTCCTGCTTTCCCGGGAATGCGGCCGGCATATACAGCCCGTTGTCCGGCGCGATGCCCCGGAGGACCGCCATACATGACGAAATCTGCTCGTTAAAACCGCGTGTACTTGTATAAAGCATGGATTTTCTCCTTGTCCGTGAATTCACTTCTTGCAAACTTTGAACTCTTATGATAGTATGTTTCCAATTATTTTTCAAGCACTTTATCGAAACGGGCCGCGGAATCGCCTTCCGGGACCCGTCAGGAAAGGAATCCCATGAAAATAGCCCTGCTCGGGCACGGCACGATCGGTCTCGGGGTGGATCACATCCTGAAGCGGACGGGCGGCCCGGAAGTTACGAAAATCCTGTCCCTCATCGTGGACGACGAGATGGCCGGAAGGACCGCCTCTTCCATCGACGACATCGTTTCGGACCCGGAGATCGGGCTCGTCGCGGAAGTCATGGGCGGCGTCCACCCGGCATATGAGTTCATCTCGAAGGCGCTCTCCGCCGGCAAGCACGTGGTGACCGCGAACAAGGCGGTCGCGGCGGCCTATTTCGCGGAGCTCACCGCCCTCGCGGAGGCGAACGGCGTCTCGTTCCGCTATACGTCCGCCGCGGGCGGCTCCATCCCCTGGCTCATGAACCTCGCCAGGGCGAAACGGGTGAACCCCGTCCTGGCGCTCTCCGGCATCGTCAACGGCACCTGCAACTACATCCTGACCCGGATGGAGGAAGACGGCGTCCCGTTCGGGGAAGCGCTTTCGGACGCGCAGCGGCTCGGGTTCGCGGAACGGGACCCCGCGGCGGACATCGACGGCGCGGATACGCTCCGGAAGCTCGTCCTCTCCCTCAATGTGGCCTACGACACCGCGCTCCGCGAAGAGACGCTCCCCTGCGCCGGCATCCGGAACATCACGCCGGAAGACCTTGCGTTCGGGCGCGCGCTGGGGCTGAAGGTGCGGATGCTCATGAAGGGCGGCCGGAACGAAGACGGTTCGGTGTACGGATTCGCGGAACCCGTATTCCTGCCCGCGGATTCGCCCGAAGGCTGCGTCCGTGAGAATATGAACCTCGTCTCCTACGTCGGGACCGAATCCGGGCTCCAGCGTTTCTCCGGGTACGGCGCGGGGCGCTACCCCACGGCCTACAACCTGGTGGAAGACATCCTGGACGCGGTATCCGGGACGGCCGTGCCGTACACCGGGCACATTGCCCCGGTCGCGGTCCGGAACGACCTCCTGATGCGGCGCTACTATGTGCGGACCTCCGCGCTCCCGGAAGTGCCGGCGCATATAATCGAAAGCACGGACGGCACGGCGGCCGTCACACGGCCCGTAAGCCCCGCGGACATGCACCGGCTCGCGAAGCTCCTGCTGGAAAAAGACCCGCTCCTGTTCTTCGCGGGCATGGAAGAAGGTGAAGAAAAGTGTTGAAGGTAGCGAAATTCGGCGGCTCCTCCATGGCGGATGCCGAACAGTATAAGAAAGTCCGCGCGATCATCGAATCGGACGACGACCGCAAGGTCATCGTGGTCTCCGCGGCCGGGAAGCGTTACCCGGACGACCATAAGCTGACGGACCTCCTGTACCTCTGCCACGCCCATCTGACTTACGGCGTGTCGGCGGGCCCGGTCTTCGATATGGTGAAGGACCGCTATCTGTCCATCCGGGACACGCTGGGCATCAGCCTGGACCTGGAATCGGATTTCGAGAAGCTCTACCAGAAGATGCAGAAAGGCATTTCCCAGGACGAGCTGGTCAGCCGCGGCGAGTATTTCAGCGCGAAGCTGCTCGCGGCGTACCTGGGCTACGAGTTCATCGACTCCGCGAACTGGGTGCGCTTCAATTACGACGGCACCGTGGACCAGACCGTCTCCTACCAGCTGCTCCGTGAGATGGCGGCCGGCAAGCGCGCGGTCATCCCCGGCTTCTACGGCACCATGGAAGACGGCAAGATCCGCCTCATGGACCGGGGCGGCTCGGACATCACCGGCGCGTACGTCGCGGCCGCGCTGAACGCGGACATCTACGAGAACTGGACGGACGTGTCCGGCATCCTGATGGCGGACCCGCGGATCGTGAAGGACGCGAAGACGATCGCCCGCGTGACGTATTCGGAGCTCCGCGAGCTGTCCTACATCGGCGCACAGGTGCTCCACGAAGCGACCATTTTCCCGGTCCGCGAGAAGAACATCCCCGTGAACATCCGGAATACGAACGACCCGGAGAACCCCGGCACGCTGATCCGGGATAATTTCGAAGGCGCGGACCCGGACGACGCGAGCCTGATCACCGGCATCGCGGGCAAGAAGGGCTTCATCACCTTCTCCATCACCCGCTCCGGCATGGCCTCGGAATCCGGCACGCTCCGGAAGATCCTCATGGTCTTCGAGAAGTACAATGTGCCCATCCACTATATCCTGAACGGCATCGACTGCGCCACCCTCGTGGTGCGGGCCTCCTCCGTGGAGAACTGCCGGTACCTGATCCAGGCGGACCTGAACCGGGACGTGGAACCCGACCACATCCATGTGTCGGACAACATCGCGATCATCGCCATCGTCGGCCGGAAGATGGCCTCCCGCTCCGGTTCCTCCGGGAAGATCTTCCAGGCGCTCGGGGAACAGAACATCAACGTGCGCATGATCTCCCAGGGGCCCGAAGAGCTGAACATCATGATCGGCGTGAAGGAGAAGGATTTCAACATCACCATCGATTCGCTGTACCACAAATTCGTCGGCTGACGGATACGCACCCGTGCGGCGGGACCCGGCGGCCCCTCCGCTTTAACTAAAGAGAAGTCCGGCGCAGGACAGACGGGACGGGTTCCATGCCGCCCGCTGCCATCCGCTTCGTACAGGAGGAGAACAATGAAGAAAGTCAATGTGGGCATCTTAGGCGCCACCGGCGCCGTCGGCCGTGAAATGCTGAAAGTGCTGGAAGAGCGGGATTTCCCCATCGGTACCCTGCGGCTGTTCGCGAGTTCCCGGAGCGCCGGGAAAGTGATCCGCTACCGCGGGCAGGACATCGTGATCGAAGAGGCGAAGGAAGGCATCTATGAGGGCCTGGACATCGTGCTCGGCGCTTCCGCGAATCCCGTGGCGAAGCAGATGGCGCCCTCCATCGTGGCCGCCGGGGCTGTCTTTGTGGACAATTCCAGCGCGTTCCGGATGGATCCCTCCGTCCCGCTGGTCGTCCCGGAGATTAATCCGGAAGACGCGAAGCAGCATCACGGC
>JAGDAW010000074.1 GCA_017959345.1 Lachnospiraceae bacterium
GGAGCGCACGGCAGGGCAGACGTATGTAGACCGCCGGGATGCGGACGCGTGGGCGTCCGGAGGGCCGGGTGATGAGGCATCCACGGAACCGGTGTACTATGCTGAGTCTGAAGGACCGGCGGATGCCGGTCCGGAGCGCACGGCAGGGCAGACGTATGTAGACCGCCGGGATGCGGACGCGTGGGCGTCCGCAGGACCGGCTGCCGGAGTCACTTTGTCAGGCGCTGCCGGCGCGGATCCCGGAGCCGCCCCGTACCCGGTTTCCGAAGCGTTCACGGAGCCGGCCCCGGTCCGGGCAGTCCCTGTCCCGGAGGCCGCCGCTGCCGCGGCAGTGCCCCGGGCGCTTCCCGAAGATGATTTCATCTCAGACCTTTCCTCCTTGGAAGAAGCGCTGGTGTTCGAGGCCGTCCCCGAGGACTATTCGGACGTCGTGTCCGAAGTCGAGGCGGCGCTTTCCGAGGGCATAGACACGGTTTCCGAAGACGCCGAAGCGGTTTCAGATGCCACAGAAGCGGTTTCCGGAGCTGCGGGAGCGATTAATAACGAAATCACAGAGACCTTCGATGAAGCATCTGAGACATTTTCCGATGCTGCCGATGCCTTTTCCGAAGGTGTTGAAGCAGTAAACAACGAAGTTACAGAGACCTTCGATGAAGCATCTGAGGCAGTTTCCGGTGTCGTCGATGCCTTTTCCGAAGGTGTTGAAGCGGTAAATAGCGAAGTTACAGAGACTTTCACCGAAGCATCTGAGACATTTTCCGAAGCTGCCGATGCCTTTTCCGAAGGTGTTGAAGCAGTAAACAACAAAGTTACAGAGACCTTCGCCGAAGCATCTGAAGCGGTTTCCGAATCTGCGGATGCCGTCTCCGAAAACATCGAAACGGCACGCGGCGAAGCTGCGGAAGCCCTCACCGAAACCGCGGAAGCGGCGCCTGTGACCGGCGGGAAAAAAGGCTACGCGGTGCTGACCCGGGTCTCGGAAAGCACCCAGGAGAACACGGGGAAAGTCCGCCTGAAGCGGAACGGCCAGGACTGACCGTACGAAAAGGAGTATTGTATGACACGCACCTGGGAGGATTATCCCCGCCCGCAGTTCCGGCGGGACTCATTTCTCTCACTGAACGGCATCTGGGATTTCTGCGACGCGAAGATCCGCGTGCCGTTCTGCCCGGAATCGCGGCTTTCCGGCCTGGGCATCCGGCTTGAGGACGACGACATTGTCTTTTACCACCGTACGTTCGAAATCCCCGAAGGGTTCATGAAGGGGCGCCTGCTGCTCCATTTCGGCGCGGTGGACCAGGTGGCGGACGTCTTCGTGAACGGCCATTTCGCGGGGCGCCACGAGGGCGGGTATACGCATTTTACGCTGGACGTCACGAAGGCCGTGCGCCTTTCCGGGGAGAACCACCTGATCGTACGGGTGGAGGACCGCCTGGACGACCGCGTGTACCCGTACGGCAAGCAGCGCCATAAGCGCGGCGGCATGTGGTATACGCCGGTGACCGGCATCTGGCAGAGCGTGTGGCTGGAAAGCGTGCCGGGACGCTACATCCGGGACTTCTCCGTCACCACGAAGGGGAACCGGGTGACGGTGCACGTCAAGCCCGGGGGACATCGGGACCAGCGGGACCGGGAGAGCGTTGTCTGCTTTGAGGGGCAGCGGTTCGTGACCGAAGGGCAGCGGGTGACGTTCACGGTGGAGGACCCGGTGTTCTGGAGCCCGGAGAACCCGCATATATACGGTTTTAAGCTGTTTTACGGCGAAGACGAGGTATCTTCCTACTTCGCGCTCAGGGACCTTGAAATCCGCGAAATCGGCGGGATCCCGCGGCTTCTGATGAACGGGAAGCCGTATTTCTTCCACGGCCTGCTGGACCAGGGCTATTACGAAGGCGGGATCTATACGCCGGAGACCCCGGAACGCATCCGGGAGGACATCCTGCTCGCGAAATCCCTGGGGTTCAATATGCTCCGGAAGCACATCAAGGTGGAGCCGGACATTTTCTATTACCTGTGTGACACGCTCGGCATGTGCGTCTTCCAGGACATGGTGAACAACGGCGAGTACAACTACGTCCGGGACACGGTGCTGCCGAACTTCCAGATCCGGAAGGACCGGTCTGACCGGATGATGAACCCGGACCCGGAGACGCGGCGGGTATTCCTGCGCGCCTGCAGGGAGACCTGGAACCAGCTGCGGAATTTCCCGTGCATCGTCTACTGGACCGTCTTCAACGAAGGCTGGGGCCAGTTCCGCGGGGATTACTGTTATGCGTACATGAAGAAGCTCGACCGGACCCGCTTCGTGGACACGGCGTCCGGCTGGTACAACAGCGTGGAGAGCGACGTGTTCTCGGACCACGTCTATTTCCGGCCCGTGGCGGTGGTCCGCACGCCGAAGCCCTATGTGCTCTCGGAATACGGGGGCTATGTGTGGAAGATCGCGGGGCACGGGTTCTCCGGGAAGGAATCCTACGGCTACAGGGATTTCCGGAACCGGACGGAGTACGAGGACGCGCTGGATGCGTGCATCCGGAGGGACGTTCTCGACAATATTGACAAAGGCCTTTGCGCGGCGGTCCTGACCCAGCTCTCGGACGTGGAAGACGAGCTGAACGGGTTCGTGACCTACGACAGGGCGGTGGTGAAAGTCCGCGCGGAGCGCTTCAGGGCGCTGGGGGACGAGATCCGCGGGAAGATGGAACAGGCGGCAGCACAGACGACCGAAAGGAGACCCGGAGATGGCGAAGTACACGAAGGATGACATCATCCGCAGGGTGAAGGAAGAGGATATCAAATTTATCCGCATGCAGTTTACGGATATTTTCGGCCAGCTGAAGAACGTGGCCATCACCGCGTCCCAGATCGGGAAAGCCGTGAACAACCAGATCATGATCGACGGAAGCTCCATCGAGGGGTTCGTGCGCATCCAGGAATCGGACCAGTGCCTGTACCCGGACCTGGACAGCTTCGTGGTATTCCCGTGGACCCGGGAGAACGGGAAAGTGGCCCGCCTGATCTGCGACGTATACAATACGGACGGCACCCCGTTCATCGGGGATCCCCGCGGCACGCTGAAGCGGGTGCTGAAGAAGGCGGAGCGGATGGGCTATACGTTCAATGTGGGTCCCGAACTCGAATTCTTCCTCTTCCGGACCGACGAAGAGGGGAAACCCACCACGAAGACGAACGACGAGGCGAGCTATTTCGACCTGGGCCCGCTCGACCACGGGGAAGGCACGCGGCGGGAGATCTGCCTGGCGCTGGAGGACATGGGCTTCGAGATCGAGGCCGCCCACCACGAAGTGGCCCGCGGCCAGCACGAGATCGATTTCAAGTACGGGGAAGCGCTGCCCACGGCGGACAACATCATGACGTTCAAGCTCGCGGTGAAGACGCTGTCGCAGCGGAACGGCCTGCACGCGACCTTCATGCCGAAGCCGATTTTCGGCATCGCGGGGTCCGGCATGCATACGAACATGTCGCTGTTCCGGGACGGGAAGAACATTTTCTTCGATCCGGAAGGGCCGAAGCAGCTTTCGCGCGAATGCCTGAGCTTTATCGCGGGGATCCTGCACCATGTCCGGGGCTTCACGGCCGTGACGAACCCGCTCGTGAATTCCTACAAGCGGCTGGTGCCGGGGTATGAGGCCCCCTGCTACATCGCCTGGTCCGCCAGCAACCGGAGCACGCTGATCCGGATCCCGGCGTCCAGGGGCGCGGGCACCCGCGTGGAGCTCCGTTCCCCGGACCCGTCCTGCAACCCCTACCTGTCGCTCGCGGTGTGCCTCGCGGCCGGCCTGGACGGCATCGAGAAGGGGATGACGCCGCCCGTGGAGATCACCGAGAACATTTTCTCGATGGACGCGGAGACCCGGAAGGCGCGGGGCATCGGGAGCCTGCCCGGCTCGCTGGAAGAGGCCCTGACCGCGCTGAAGCAGGACAGCCTGATCCTGGAGACCCTCGGCGAACACGTCACGGACCAGTACATCACGGGGAAACAGAAGGAGTGGGACGAATACCGGACCCGGGTGTCGAGCTGGGAGATCGAGAAGTATATCGTGACTTATTAAGGCGCCGGGACGGTTCGCGGCCCGCGGATGGCCCGCTGCAGGGCGCAGCAGGCGGCGGAAACCGGTTTTTCGTGCTGTAGATAGTGGAAAAATCGCTTATTAAAACAAAAAATTAGTTTTTGCAAAGAACTATTCATTATTATCTTGACAGAAATCGAAATTTTGTATATGATCACTATGGTCAGCATCATTTTATTTTTCGGAGGAAACTATGAGAGGCAAAAACAGTACGATCGGTGTGATGGAATCCAAGTTTGCGGATAAGGTATGGGAGATCGCTCCCGTTCCGTCTTCTGTGCTTGTGAAGTGGGCGCAGGAGGAGCTGAGCTGGGCCAACACGACCACCTACACGGTTCTCAGACGTCTTTGCGAAAAAGGCCTGTTTAAGACAGAGCACGCGACGGTGTCCACCCTCATTTCCCGTAAGGATTTCTACGCCAACGAGTGCGTGAAATTCATCGACGCGAACTTCGAGGGCAGCTTCAGTGACTTCTTTGATGCGTACATCACCAAGAAGGAACTGAACGAGGATGATGTAGAAGCGGTGAAGGAGTATCTGAAGGATCGCGGTCTGATCTGACCGTTATTCACCGCAGAACAAAGAACGCTGATGGTAAGGGAACCATCAGCGTTCTTTTTTTGATTATCCCGGCTGCCGGTTATTCCGGCTGCCGGCCCTTGCAGAGATAGAACACGGCCAGGAGGCCGGGGCCGCAGTGCGCCCCGATGACCACGCCGAGCCCGGTAATGGAGACTTCGGCGAGTTCCGGATGCGCTTCCAGGATCCCGTCCCGGACCCATTCCGCGTCGGGGACGCAGTCCGCCTGGAGGATCCGGACGACGGCGCCCCTGCAGTCGCAGGCGGAGAGGTCGTGCAGGATGCCGGCCAGGATCTTCTGGAGGGCCGCCTTCCTGCCGCGGACCTTGCTGACCACGTCCAGGGTGCCGGTGTCCGGCACGTACAGGACGGGCTTGATGTTCAGGATGGTCCCGACCAGCGCGGACGCATTTGACACGCGGCCGCCGGCCTTCAGGTAGTTCAGGTCGTTCACCGTGAAGCGGTGGGCGACCTCCAGTTTATGGGCTTCGCCCCAGGCGACGACGTCCTCAAAAGAAGCGCCGTCTTCCTTCATGAGCACCATCTTCTCGACGAGGAGGCCGAGGCCGCCGGAGATGCAGCGGGTATCCATCAGGTACAGCTTCCGGCCGGGATAGTCGGCGGCGATCCTGGAGGACGCCATCCGGGAATTCTGGAACGAGACGGACATTTTTTCGGACATATCCAGGAAGATCACGTCTTTTCCCTGCTCCACAAGTCCTTTGAAGAACTCGTAGTAGGTGTATTCATTGATCATGGAGGTCTTGTAGCGGGCGCCCGCACGCATCTTCGTGTACAGGTCCTGCCGCGATTCCTCCCGGCAGTCGTCCTCAAAAACGGAGGTCCCGTCGGTAAATGTGTACGCGATAAAAGGAATCTGATGGGCTTCCAGCCAGGTCCTGGGAAGGTCCGACGTGGAAGAAGTGGCAATGATGTAATCCTGCATACAGGTTCTCCTTTCAAGTTAGAAGCCGCCGGTGCGTACCGGTAACCGGGCCGGCCATCCGCAGGCCGGCGCCCGTCCCATACCCCTGCACGCCAAAGAAGCGCCGGGGCATCGGCGCTTCTTCAGTATAGCATATAAACGGGCGCGCGGGCAAGGGTTTTTTACCCCTGGCGCGCCTTATTCCATCTCTTTCATCACGCTGACGTACGCCGGGCGGATGATTTTGTCCATACAGATCAGCTCTTCGATCCGGTGCGCGCTCCAGCCCACGATCCTGGCGGTGGCGAACATGGCCGTATAGAGCTCTTTCGGGATCCCGAGCATGTCGTACACGAATCCGCTGTAGAAATCCACATTCGGGCTGACGCCCTTGTAAATCTTCCGTTTCGCGGCGATCAGCTTCGGCGCGAGGTCCTCCACCGCGCGGTAGAGCGCGAAATCGTCCTGCCGGCCTTTCTCCGCCACGAGGTCCTCCACATAGCCCCGGAAAATGCGTTCCCTGGGGTCCGAAAGCGAATACACCGCGTGGCCCATGCCGTAGACGAGGCCCGTCCGGTCGAACGCCTCCTTGTCGATGATCTTCGAAAGATAGTCTTCTACTTCGTCCAGGTCCGTGTAATCCGCCACGTGCGCCCGGATGTCCGCCATCATTTCCATGACCTTGATGTTCGCGCCGCCGTGCTTGGGCCCCTTCAGCGAGGACATGGCCGCGGCGATGGTGGAGTAGGTGTCGGAGCCGGAAGAGGTCACGACGCGGGTGGTGAAGGTGGAGTTGTTGCCGCCGCCGTGCTCCATATGGAGGATCAGCGCGGTGTCCAGGACCTTCGCCTCCACCGGCGTGAAGGACTTGTCCGGCCGGAGCATCATGAGCAGGTTCTCCGCGGTGGAGAGAGACGGGTCCGGACGGTGGATGATCATGCTGTCCAGGTTGTCCGAGTAGTTATAGGCGTGGTACGCGTAGACCGCGAGCAGCGGGAATTCGCTGATCAGGCGGACACATTGGCGGAGGGAGTTCCCGACGCTGGTGTCGAGCGCCGTGGGGTCGTAGGACGCGAGCGTCAGGATGCTGCGCGTCATGGAATTCATGATGTCGCTGCTGGGCGCCTTCATGATGACGTCCCGCGTGAAATTCGACGGCAGCGTCCGGTATTCCCCGACCAGGGACGCGAACGTTTTTTCCTGCTCCTCCGTAGGCATCTCCCCCATCAGGAGGAGGTAGGCGATCCGTTCGAAGCCGAGCTGGTAGGTGCGGAGCATGCCGAGCAGGTGCTCGATGCGGTACCCGCGGTACCAGAGCTCGCCGTCGCGCGGCACCTTCACCCCGTCGATGATCTCCGACGACGTGACTTTGGAAATGTTCGTGAGGCCGGAGACGACGCCGACGCCGTTCTTGTCCCTGAGCCCCTTATTGACCGAATAGAGGTCATAGAGCTCCGGGTCGATGGAATCGTTCCTGCGGCAGACGGCTTCCTGCAGCCTGTAATACTGTTCGAGCTGTTCCTGGTTCATGGCGTGACCTCCTTCGTCTCACTGGCTTTCATAAAGCGGTTGATGTTCTTCGTGGCGCGCGTCATGCAGTCCGCGAACCGTTCCAGGTCCTCGGCGGAAAAACCTTCGGTGACGATTTCGATAAAACGGTCCCTTGCGAGAAGCCCCTCGCGGATGATGCTTTCGGCCGGTTTCTCGAGCGAAAGCCGGATGGAGCGGCGGTTGTCCTCGCTGTGGGTGCCCGTAAGCATCCCGCGCGTCTCCAGGTCCCTGACGGAGAAGGAGACGTGGGACTTCGCGACTTTCAGGGTCTGTACGATATCCCGCGCGGTGTTCCGGTCCGGGTTCAGATGGAGGAACAGGAGGATCACCAGCTCCGTCATGCTCAGACGGTGGCGGAGGGCAATGTCCCCGAAAAGGATGGAGTGAAGCGCGCGGTTCGCGTAAAAATTCGAAAAAAGAATATCCATAAGTTACCCCCGGAAGGTCCGAATGCCGGACGAAGCCTGTCCTGTCCCGCGGCGGCGCGGCCCCGGGCGGGGCGGCAGAAGATGGTATGCCGCGTGAACGGTTCGTTTCAGAACTTTGCCCTATTGTATATGATGGGCGTGCGGATGTCAAGCAAGAAGATTGCAAATTGAGGGAAATAAAAGGGAAATGCGGGCGGGGCGCGGAAAAGGAAAACCGGGGTGACGCGTCACCCCGGGAATGATGAACCCTGTATGGGACAGGGCGGTGCGGTTTCTTACGGCTGCAGCGTGTCTTCCATCCGCTCCGGCAGCGTGCGGGACATCAGGTCCGCGGCGGACTGCCCGATCATCTCCGTCGTCCGGTCGCGCCCCATCAGGGAGGTCACGATGTCCGACGCGGTGATCCGGCCCTCGAAATACGCCTGCAGCGCCGTGACAATGGGCATCTCGACGCCGTACAGGTCCCTGAGCCGGATGGCGGCGGGGAGGGCGTTCACGCCTTCGACCACCATGCCGACCTTCTTCACGGCCTCTTCCGGCGTATAGCCCCGGCCCATCAGGTAGCCGGCCTGGTTGTTGCGGCTGTGGGTGCTCGTGGCCGTGACGATGAGGTCGCCGACGCCCGCGAGGCCGAAGAACGTCTCCATGCGGCAGCCCATGGCCTGCCCCAGGCGGATCATTTCCGCGAGGCCGCGGGTGATGAGGCCCGCGCGGGCATTGTCGCCGTAGCCGAGGCCCGCGGAGATGCCGGAGAGGAGGGCGAACACATTTTTCAGCGCGCCGCAAAGCTCCACGCCCTTCACGTCCGTGTTGGTGTAGACGCGCATGCACGTATTCATGAAAATGTCCTGCACTTCCTCCGCGTCCTTCAGGGATGCCGAGGCGGAGACGATGGTCGTGGGCATGTCCTTCGCCACCTCTTCCGCGTGGGTGGGGCCGGAGAGGACGACGAGGCGGATCCCGTGAAGCCCGGCTTTTCCGAACTCGTCCGCCATGATTTCGCTCATGGTGAAGAGGGTATCGCCTTCGATGCCCTTCGCCGCGTCCGCGACCAGCTGGCCGTCCTTCATGAACGCCGCGGCGTCATGCGCGGTCCTGCGGACGAATACGGAAGGCACCACAAAGAGGAGCAGGTCCCGCCCGGTGCAGACCGTCTCCAGTGATTTTGTAAACAGGATCCCTTCCGGGATCACCATCCCGGGGAGGTTGGGGTGCGCCCGGGTCGATGACAGGGCATCGACCTCTTCCGGGAGCGCGGACCAGACGGTCACTTCGTGGCCGCTGTTCGAAAGCATGCGGGCCAGGGCCATGCCCCAGGTACCCGCGCCCAGTATTCCGATCTTAGACATCTCAGTCCTCCGATAAAGCATTTCGGGACGGGGCCGCGGCGCCCCGGGCAGGGGCGCGGTCCCGCATGCGGCAAGCATACCATTTTTCAAAGGGCGGGACAAGCCTTTTTCTGAAGATTCCGGGGCTTACGGAAAGACATTTCCCGCATTTCCCCGCGGCGCGCCGGCCCCGGAAAGCAAAAAAGAAAGGGCAGGCCGCAGCCTGCCCCTCCGTCCGGCCCGCCCCCGGCGGGCGGATCATGGAATGATTATCCTTCGATCAGGATCTGTTTCTTCTCAGGCACTTCCTTCGCGTCCTTCTTCGGGACGTTCAGCTTCAGGACGCCGTCTTCGTACTTCGCGGCGATGTCCTCTTCGGTCAGCGCGTTCCCTACGTAGAAGCTTCTCTGCATGGAGCCGCTGTAACGCTCCTGGCGGATCATCTTGCCGTTCCCGTCCTTCTCATCCTTGTCAAGGGACTTCGCGGCGCTGATCACGAGGTTGCCGTGATGGAGCTCCACCTTCAGGTCTTCCTTCTTGAAGCCCGGCAGGTCGATGTCGATCTCGTAATGGTCGTCATGCTCACGGACGTCCGTACGCATCAGGTGCGCGCCGTGCTTGCCGTACAGGGTCTTCTCGGTATCCTCTACCTTCGGCAGGGCCGGGAATTCAAAATTCATCAGGTCATCAAAAAAGTTGTCGGTAAAAAGTCTCGGATATAACATTTCAGTACCTCCTCGTAGTAATTGTAAAATGATTAGACAAAAGGTTCGAAATTGCGGAGTCATTCTTCTGGACTTCAATGGCCCTTTTCTTTTGTCTGCGCGTATCATAGCACACGTTGTTAGCACTGTCAATAGGTGAGTGCTAAAATACACACTTTTTTCACAGTTCCTTTTGAGGAGGACACGGACAGGCAGCGGGGCGCCGGCAGGCGCCGCGGACAGGCCGCCGGCGCGCTTCCAGGTTCCGCAGCCTGCCCCCTTTCGCCGTTACTCCGTGGGGAACCACACCTTTCCGAGGATGCGGCTGACCGTCCAGTCCGCGTCGTACTGCCTCCAGGAACCGGCGTAGGAACCGCCGGATTCCGTCAGCGGTGAAATGTAGGCGTCATTGCCGATGGAACGTCCTTTCTCCAGCGCCGCTTCGTCCTGGTAATTCGAGGAACTGTCGGTGACCGTGACGGTGTTCGCGTAACCGTCAAGGCTTTCTTCCCCGGTCCGGACCTCAAACTGCCCGGTGGAAGGGTGGTACAGGACCGTATCCTGCCGGTACCTGCCGGGGCGCGTCAGTTCCAGCGCGTAAGAGAACCAGGCATACGCCTCTTTCGGCACGATGCCGTCCGATTCCTTATAGATCCTTACCGGCGTCCCGAAACTGTCCTTTGTCACGGTGAACGAACGGCTTCTGTCCGCGTACGTGAAATAGGTCCGGAAATTCTCCGCGGTCAGGTCAACGGCATGGTACCGGCCGGTATCGATATAACGGTAATAAGACCCGTTGATCCTCAGGGAAATCATGCCTTCCGGATATACGGTGAGGTCTGACGCCCGGCTGCCGTCTTCCCCGTAAAGGCCGCTCCGGCTGCCGGTGTGGACCGCGCGGAGGTCCTGTCCGTCCAGGGATACGGTCCCGTCCGCCGCAATCACGACCTGCACCGGGACGCCGTCCGGGGCCGATGGCGCGAGCAGTTCATAGCTGCCCGCAAGGGAAGCCCCACGGTCGGCAAAGCATCTCAGGTACGAATTCTGGGCGCCGGGGTCCGCGATCGTATAAAGGCGGAAGGAATCCGAAAGGATCTCAGCCGTCCCGTCTTCTTCCCGGAAATCAAAGTAGAGGAGGTACACCGGCCGTTCCGCGTCCCTGAGGATGTACTGGTTCAGATAGACCGCTTCCCACCGGTACATTTCCCCGTCCACGGTGCAGGAATGGTCTTCGGAGACCGACACGGTGTGCGTAATGGCGTAATCGGACGAATAATCCCCGAACATGTAATAGGGACGGAACATGTCCGGGTAGCCGCTGTCATTGTACGCGTACAGCGCGTCGCAGAGGAAGCTGTACTCGCCGAAGCGGATCAGGCCGGGCTCTGAACCGGAGTAACCGTACGCCTTTCTGCCGGTGCCGTCATAGAACCCGGTCCGGTAAGTGCTGTCCGGAAAGACGAGGAGCGTCAGCGCCTCCTCCCCGGCCTGCACCGAACCGTCCGCGCGGATCTCTATCCGCAGCGGGTACCCTGCCTGCGCCGTATAAATGCCGATCGTATCATAGGTGCCGGCGAGCGCGGGGTCGAAGGCGGTCCTGTAATAAGTGACGGTCTGCGCCGTTTCCTCCAGCGCGCGGAAGGACAGGCTTTCCGGACGGCCTTCGCCGCCGGCCGGGAAGACCACGCAGGCAGTTTCGGTATCCCCGTCCAGGATCAGGACCTGGTTCGCGGAGACCGCCTTCCACGTATACATTTTCTCCCCGATCCGGCACGAATGGTCCTCCAGGAAGGAAAGCGCGAGGTCCGGGCAGAACCGCTCCGCGGAATCCTCATACCGGAACGTCTGCCAGGTATGGAAAATGTCTTCGATCTCCCCTTCATATTCCGGGCCCTCCGCGAGCGTGGGGGCAATCTGGTGCGTCACTTCCGGCGCTTCGCCAATGGGATACCAGACCTTCCCGCTGACCCGGATGAGGTTCCAGTCCAGGAGGTAACGCGTGTACGAAGCGGTATACAGCCCGTTCTCCGATACCGGCGCCGCCTGCGGGTAGTAATCATCGAATACCTGCCGTCCCCGGAGGAGGGCGTCCGTATCCGGATAGAAGGCGGATTGATCGGAAAAGACCGTATTCCTGCCGTGTGACGTATTCGAAAGCGTGTCATATCCCTGCCCGAACGTAAAGCTTCCGGAAGAAGCGTCATACGTGACGGTCTGCGGCCTGCTGCTCCCGTTCCTCCGGATCTCCGCGGCGTAGGCGTAGAAGGAGAAGGGCATCCGGGCCGCCAGCCGGTCCGCGGCGAACCCGAAGGATTCGATGCCGCCGAACGCGTCGCGGTTCAGCGTGACCGTCTCCGCGAAGTCAAGCGCCGTGAAATAATCCCAGAAGTTCTCCGCCGTCAGTTCCACGGATTCATACCGGCCCGTATGGATGAAGGTCGCGTAAAGCGCGGTTTCATAGGGCTCCCCGTCTTTCTGCAGGGTCAGGATGCCGTCCCGGAGCTGTAATGCCGGCGCTTGCGCGTAGATTTCGCCGGTTTCCCCATAGTATTCCCGGGAGAAGGAATAGGCCCGGATGCCGTCCGCGTCATAAAAACCGGGGTATGCCGCCGCGAACAGGGTATACGTGCGGCCGCCGATGACGGCGGTCCCGTCCTCGCCGATCCGGAGCGATGCGGCGGCGGAAGAGTCCGTTGTGTGGTCCGCCGCAAGGGCATAGGTGCCGGCCATCCCGGCCTCAAACAGGTCCCGCGTACAGCGGATGGTTTCCGCGCTGTCTTCCGGCGCGTAGGAGACCGCGTTTACGCTGCCGTCCTCCGACGCGGACCAGGTGATCCGGCCGGTGACATTTTCCCCGTCCAGGACTTTGATGAACACGTCTTCCGCGGTAAATGCCTTCCAGGTATACGCCGCACCGCCGACGGTACAGGTCCCGTCTTCCCGCAGCACGATCCGGTGCGCGAGGTCCACGCGGGGGGTACCGTTCCCGGTGACGGCCGGGATGTACGACCCGGCCAGTGCGCCAAGATCCCCGTCATAGGGCGTTTCCGGCCGGAGTTCCGGCGGGAGATAGGTGCCGTCCAGGAGCCCGGCAATGACGTCCTCCGGGATCCCGTAGCGCTTCCCGAGCCGCGTCAGGCGGTCCAGCAGCCAGGCGTCGTATTCCGTATCGTGCGCCTTCGCTGCTTCCAGCTCGGCTTCGAGGGCTTCTTTGGCTTCCTGCGCTTCCAGGAGGTCCGCCTCGAGGGTGTCGTTCGTCTCCCGGGCTTCCTTGAGGTCCGCCTCGAGGTCTGCGTTCGAATCCTGCGCGTCTTTCAGGGAGGCTTCGAGGGAGGTGTTCGTCTCCCGGGCCTCTTTCAGGTCCGCCTCGAGGTCTGCGTTCGAATCC
>JAGDAW010000075.1 GCA_017959345.1 Lachnospiraceae bacterium
CAACTGACAAAGATTATTCTCAAGCATCGGATATATCGCTACGACATCATTCCCATTTGGATCTATTCCCTGCATATGCGCCTTAATGACCGATAATGTGATCGGCTTATATGCTCTAAGTGCGCAGTCTTTGCATCGGACACGATCTCTTTTCTGTATATGACAATTCCTGTCCCAACGATTTAAACATTGTGTATAGTATCCGTTTTTTCCGGTCTTCGGATTTGTATAGCGAAGATCATACACATCCTTCCTGCCCCGGCAGAACATCATAAAGAAATCACTGGCTATTTTATCCGTGACCTCAAATCCCCTTATTCGTGCTCCCTGATCTGAATCATATAACTCTGTTGAAACATCCGTTTCATCGTTATCAGCAACAATATCAGCATACGGAACGCCGGCTTCATCCATACGTTGCTTCAAAAGTCGATTTTCATCCGTCAGAGCCTGTATCTTAGATTGCAATTCTTTAATTATATCCGAATACTGCTGCATGGGTACTTTCATAACCGTTGCATTCCTGATTACTTTTTATATTCTTCAGATTTACGTCATCTTCCGGGCCGGCTTTTCGTTCTGTCTCCCATCGATCCGTCAAATCACGTCACTTTTCCGTCGTGACTTCATCTGTGAACCGTCACTCCCGGAATATCCTCACGCTCTGCCATCCTCCTCCACAAGTCCTTGAATGAAGCGCTTCAGGCACGTTTCGGCATTCTTTCAATTGGGTGTATGACAAAGCGATAAGGTATAAAAAAGCCTCATGCTGTGATGATTAGCCATAGCACAAGGCTTTTTGAATTCATGATGTTGTCCAGCCTGTCAGACGCTCAGTGAGTTTGTCATCTTCAGGCTCAACGTGTTTGTCATGGGACATCAATGTATTATTCGTACTCGATCGTCGCGGGCTCCTTGCAGCTGAGGTCGTAAAGCACGCGGTTAACGCCGCTGACTTCCCGGAAAATGCGGTCGCGGATCTTCAGCAACAGCCAGTACGGCACTTCCTCGATGGTGGCGCTGGTCGCGTCCAGGGAGTTCACGGCGCGGATGATGACCATCCAGTCGTCGCAGCGCTTCCCGTCCTTAATGCCCGTGGACGTGAAATCCGGCACGACGGTGAAATACTGCCACACCTTGCCCTGCAGGCCCGCCTTCGCGAATTCCTCACGGAGGATCGCGTCCGACTCACGCACCGCTTCCAGGCGGTCACGGGTGATTGCGCCGACGCAGCGGACGCCCAGGCCCGGGCCCGGGAACGGCTGGCGGTAGACCATGCTGTCCGGCAGGCCGAGCGCCTTACCGACGCAGCGGACTTCATCCTTGAACAGGATCTTCACCGGCTCCACAAGCTCGAAACGCTCCTTGATGTCTTCCGGCAGGCCGCCCGCATTGTGGTGGGCCTTAATGCCCGCTTCGCTCTCCAGGATATCCGGCCAGATGGTGCCCTGCCCGAGGAACGCCACGTCTTCCAGCTTCCTGGCTTCTTCCGCGAACACATTGATGAATTCCGCGCCGATGATGTGGCGCTTTTCTTCCGGGTCCGAAACCCCGGCCAGCTTATCCAGGAAGCGGTCCGTGGCATCCACATAGATCAGGTTCGCCTGCAGCCGGTCCCGGAACACTTCGATGACCTGCTCGGGCTCGCCCTTCCGCAGCAGTCCGTGGTTCACGTGGACCGAAATCAGCCGGTCGCCGATGGCCCTCAGAAGAAGGGCCGCGCATACGGATGAGTCCACGCCGCCGGAAAGCGCCAGCAGCACCTTCCCGTCCGGCCCCACCTGCGCCCGGATGGCCTCCACCTGCTCTTCGATGTATGCTTCGGCAAGCGCCGGGGTGGTAATCCTTACCATGTCATCAGGTCTTCTGTCGTAGATCATTCTGCTCTCCGTTCTCTTTCTCTGATTCTGTGTTGTAAAAAGCTGGTATATACAGAGGCCGGGGGCAGTCATTCTCCTGCCCCCGGCTTCTGTCAGCGGACAGCCGGGCGATCAGGCATTCGCGATCACGCCGAACTCCGCCTTCAGGGAAGCGCCGCCCACAAGGCCGCCGTCGATGTCCGCCTCCGCGAACAGTTCCGCCGCGTTCTTCGCGTTCACGGAGCCGCCGTACTGGATGCGGACCGCCGCAGCGGTATCCGTGTCGTAGATCTCGGCGATGCAGCAGCGGATGCCCTTGCAGACTTCCTCCGCCTGCTCCGTCGTCGCGGTGCGGCCGGTGCCGATGGCCCAGATGGGCTCATAGGCGATGACCATCTTCGCGACGTCGTTCGCGGAGATGCCCTGCAGGCCGACCTTGATCTGCATGCGGATCCAGTCCATGGTGATGCCCTGCTCGCGCTGTTCCAGGGACTCGCCGCAGCACATGATGGGGGTCAGGCCCTTCGCGATGGCTTTCTTCACCTTTTTATTGACGATCTCGTCCGTCTCCTTAAAGTAATCACGGCGCTCGGAATGGCCGATGATCACGTACTTCACGCCGGCGTCCAGGAGCATGTCCGCGGAAATCTCGCCGGTGTAAGCGCCCTTGTCCTCAAAGTAGAGGTTCTCGGCGCCGACGGCCACGTTCGACCCCTTCACGGCTTCCGCCACGGGGATGATGTCGATGGCGGGCACGCAGAACACCACGTCGGCTTCGGAATCCGCCACCAGGGGCAGCAGTTCCTTCGCGAGGGCGACCGCCTCGGAGGGGGTCTTGTTCATCTTCCAGTTGCCGGCCACGATCTTTTTGCGGTCTTTATTGTCCGCCGCAACGACGCCGGGCAGCTTCTTGCCTTCCAGGAATTCCAGGGAAGCGCCGCCGCCGGTGGAAATGTGGCTCATCTTATCCGCAAAGCCCAGCTGGTTCACAGCCGCCGCGGAATCGCCGCCGCCGATGATGGTGGTGGCGTCCGTCTCCGCAAGGGCCGCCGCAACGGCGATGGTGCCCTTCGCAAGGACGGGGTTCTCGAACACGCCCATGGGCCCGTTCCAGACCACGGTCTTCGCGCTCTTCACGGCCGCCGCGTACAGTTCGCGGGTCTTCGGGCCGATGTCCATGCCCATCTTGTCCGCGGGCATCTTATCCGCGTCCACGATCTCGGTCTCGATCTCGGCGTCGATGGGGTTCGGGAATTCCGCGGTGATGACGGTATCCACGGGGAGCAGGAGGGTCTTGCCCAGGGCTTCCGCCTTCTTCATCATTTCGCCGCAGTACTCCACCTTCTCCTCGTCCAGGAGGGAGGTGCCGATCTCATAGCCCTTCGCATTCAGGAAGGTGTAGGCCATGCCGCCGCCGATGATCAGGGTGTCGCATTTCTCCAGGAGGTTGTTGATGACGTTCAGCTTATCCGCGACTTTCGCGCCGCCGAGGATGGCGACGAAGGGACGGACCGGGTTCTCCACGGCATTGCCGAGGAAGTCGATCTCTTTCTGCATCAGGTAACCGACCGCGTTCACGCCGCCCTTCTCCGTGATGAACTTCGTCACGCCTTCCACGGACGCGTGGGCGCGGTGGGAGGAGCCGAACGCGTCACAGACGTAGTCGTCCGCGAGGTCCGCGAGTTCCTTCGAGAATTCTTCGCCGTTCTTGGTCTCTTCCTTGCCGCGGAAACGGGTGTTCTGGAGCAGGACCACGTCCCCGGGGTTCATGGCTTCGACGGCAGCCGTAGCGGCTTCGCCGGTGACATTGTAATCCGCGACGAAGACCACGTCCTTGCCGAGTTTCTCGGAAAGGCGGGCGGCCACGGGGGCCAGGGATTCGCCTTCATTGGGGCCGTTCTTCACTTTCCCGAGGTGGGAGCAAAGGATGACCTTCGCGCCCTTGCCGATCAGGTAGTTGATGGTGGGCAGGGCCGCCACGATACGGGTCTCATCCGTGATGACGCCGTTCTTGAGGGGCACATTGAAATCACAGCGCACGAGGACGCGCTTGCCGCACAGATCCTTCAGATCTTCCACAGACTTTTTGTTTAACATTACGATCTCCTTCCATGGGTATCCGGACAGGGGCTGCGCCGGGAAAATGGCGGAAGCGTCCGCATTTTCCGAAAAAAGGGCCCGGTCCAGCAGGACCGGACCCTTCTCTGAGCCGCGGGAATATCAGGGAAACCGCGAGGCCGCGCAGCGCGTCGCGCCAAAGCGCCCCCCGTACGTCCGTATGATCAGACGCCCTGTCTCCGCATCCCCGTCCGCCGTATCTTCCGTCCGCGCGTCCAGACGCAGGGACGGTCTATTACATTACAGTTCAGCGAAATACTTGATGGTACGGACCATCTGGCTGGTGTAGGAATTCTCATTGTCATACCAGGAGACAACCTGGACCTGATAGAGATCCTCACCGATCTTCGAAACCATGGTCTGGGTGGCGTCGAACAGGGAGCCGAAGGTCATGCCGATGACGTCAGAGGAGACGATCGGGTCTTCGATGTAGCCGAAAGAAGCGGAAGCCTGGGCCTTCATGGCGGCGTTGATGCCTTCCTTCGTCACGTCCTCGCCCTTGACGACAGCAGTCAGGATGGTGGTGGAACCCGTGGGAACCGGCACACGCTGCGCGGAGCCGATGAGCTTCCCGTTCAGTTCGGGGATAACCAGGCCGATCGCCTTCGCAGCGCCGGTGGAGTTCGGGACGATGTTCGCAGCGCCGGCACGCGCACGGCGGAGGTCGCCCTTACGATGGGGGCCGTCCAGGATCATCTGGTCGCCGGTGTAAGCGTGGATGGTGCTCATGATGCCGCTCTGGATGGGCGCATAGTCGTTCAGTGCCTTAGCCATGGGCGCAAGGCAGTTGGTGGTGCAGGAAGCCGCGGAGATGATCTGGTCTTCCGCCGTCAGGGTCTTCTCGTTCACGGAGAAAACGATGGTCTTAAGGTCATTCCCTGCGGGAGCGGAGATGACAACCTTCTTCGCGCCGGCATCGATATGGGCCTGGGACTTCGCCTTGGAGGTGTAGAACCCGGTGCACTCCAGCACAACATCTACGCCGAGGTCGCCCCACGGAAGCTCCGCAGCGTTCGCCTTCGCGTAAATGGTCAGGGTCTTACCGTCGACGGTAAGGGTGCCTGCTTCGTCATCTGCGGTCACAGTGTGAAGGCCTTCGCCGATCTTGCCGCAGTATCCGCCCTGGGCGGTGTCATACTTTAAAAGGTGAGCCAGCATGGAGGGCTTCGTCAGGTCGTTGATGGCGACTACTTCGTAGCCTTCTGCCCCAAACATCTGTCTGAACGCCAAGCGTCCGATGCGTCCGAATCCGTTGATCGCAACTTTAACTGCCATATTCGTATTTTACCTCCTGAATAATTGACCTGTTTTTTAATTAACAATGTCACGCTTGTTTATATTAGTACAAACCCGGGAAAAAAGCAAGAACAAAATACGCAATCCGCGTGATTTTCAACGGAACGCTGTGCGGACGGCCCCAGTCGGCAAGCCGCATTGTGAAATGTGCATCCAGACAGGCGCCGGACAGGCCCCGCGCGCGGTCCGGACCCGGAAGGAACGAAGGATGCGGCCCGCCCCGGGACGCCGCGTCCGCAGGCTTTCTTACAGGAAAGGCCTTGAATCCCGCGGGAAATGTCGGTTATAATGGGCGGAGAAAAAGACAGCCGGCCGGATGCTTTCTGCGCTCTGTCCCGGACATTTCCCTTATCCCCGCGGCGCCGGAAAAGGCGTCCCACCGCAGCCTGCCCTGCGTCACCCGGCAGCACCCACCGCCATGACAGACGCCGATACCCTCCTGCTCCGCCGCCTCCTGGACCTCGCGAGACAGGCGGACACCCGTGAGATGTATACCTTTTCGAATTTCCTGAGCCTCCCCGAGCAGAGCCTGTTCGCATCCGCTTCCCGGGATTATGCCTTCATCCCGCACCACACGTACGGCGGGGTGCCCGGCGCGGAACGGGTCATCGCGGTCTTCGGCTCCGAGGAACGTTTCGGGTATCCGCCGGATTATCCTGTAAGGATCCTGGAGGTCCTCCCGGAGAGCGAACGGTTTGCGGAAATGCTCACCCACCGGGATTACCTGGGCGCCGTCCTGTCGCTCGGCATCGACCGGGGCCTCGTGGGGGACATCGTCATCCGCGGCACCCGCGCCTGGATCTGCGTCCTCGATACGGCCGCGGAATTCCTGGCTGAAAACCTCACTTCCGTCCGCCATACGGCCGTCCGGGCGTCGGTCGCCGCCGGGGACGTGCCCGCCGCCGCCCCGGTCTTCGAGGACCTGCGGCTCAACGTCCCTTCGGAGCGGCTGGATGCCGTCGTGGCGGCGTTCACGAACATTTCCCGGTCGAAGGCGGACGCCCTGTTCGCGGCCGAGCGGGTCTTCGTGAACGGGCGGGTCACGGAATCCGGCAGCAAGCCGCTGAAACCCGGGGACATCCTGACGGTCCGGGGGTTCGGGAAGGCCGTTTATGAGGGCGTCGACGGCACCTCCAGGAAGGGCCGCCTGTACGTCCTGCTCCGGAAGTACAGCTGAGTCATTTTCAGCGCAGTATGACAGTATGAAGCCGGGCCCCCGCTCCGTTCGGAGGGGGGGCCCGGCTTTCATACGGCTGATCACGCCAGCCCTTATTTCACCTGCGTATTCTTATCCTTCTGGATCACGTCGTGGGCGCCGCCCTCCACGATGCTCACGGAGGAAACCAGCGTCAGTTTCGCCTTCTTCTGCAGCTCCGGGATGGTCAGGGCGCCGCAGTTGCACATGGTCGAGCGGACCTTGCTGAGGGTCATGCCCACATTGTCCTTCAGGGAGCCGGCGTAAGGCACGTAGGAATCCACGCCTTCCTCGAAGGAGAGCTTCTTGTCGCCGCCCATGTCGTACCGCTGCCAGTTGCGGGCGCGGGCGCTGCCCTCCCCCCAATACTCCTTGTAAAATGTGCCGCCGATGGACACCTTGTTCGTGGGGCTCTCGTCGAACCGGGCGAAATACCGGCCCAGCATCACGAAATCCGCGCCCATGGCGAGCGCAAGCGTCACATGGTGGTCATAGACGATGCCGCCGTCGGAGCACACCGGCACATAGACGCCGGTCTCCTCGAAATAGCGGTCCCTGGCCTCGCAGACCTCGATCAGGGCGGAAGCCTGTCCGCGGCCGATGCCCTTCGTCTCACGGGTGATGCAGATGGAGCCGCCGCCGATGCCGACCTTCACGAAATCCGCGCCCGCGTCCGCGAGGAAGCGGAAGCCGTCCGCGTCGACCACATTTCCGGCGCCGATCTTTACCTCTTCCCCGTAGCGTTCACGCACCCACGCGATGGTCCGCTTCTGCCACTCCGAGAAGCCGTCCGAGGAATCCATGCAGAGCACGTCCGCGCCCGCGTCGATCAGGGCGGGGATCCGGTCCGCGTAATCCCGCGTATTGATGCCCGCGCCGACCACGTACCGCTTGGTGCAGTCCAGGAGCTCGAGCGGGTTGTTCTTATGGGACTCATAGTCCTTCCGGAAGACCAGGTAGCAGAGGTGCCCGTCCTTCGACACGATGGGCAGGGAATTCAGCTTGTGCTCCCAGATGATGTCGTTCGCTTCCTTCAGCGTGGTGCCTTCCGGCGCCGTGATGAGCTTCTCAAGCGGCGTCATGAACGCGCCGACCCGGAGCGTCGGCTCCATGCGGCTCACGCGGTAGTCCCGGCTGGTCACGATGCCGAGCAGCTTCCCGACCGGGGAGCCGTCGTCCGTCACGGCGATGGTGGAATGGCCCTTCAGGTGGGTCAGCTCCAGCACGTCCGCCAATGTGTCCTCCGGGCGCAGGTTCGAATCGCTGACCACGAACCCGGCCTTGTACGCCTTCACGCGGCGCACCATGGCCGCTTCGTCCGCCACGGACTGGGAACCGTAGATAAACGAAATCCCGCCCTCCATGGCAAGCGCAACCGCGAGCCGGTCACCCGAAACGGACTGCATGATCGCCGATGTCAGCGGAATATTCAGGGAAATGGCCGGTTCCTCACCCTTCCGGAAACGGACCAGCGGTGTTTTCAGGGAAACGTTCGCGGGCACGCAGTCGGGCCCGGAATACCCCGGAATCAGAAGATACTCATTAAATGTCCTGGAAGGTTCCTGGATAAAAGTTGCCATACAGTGTCCTCCTTCGCGATGTCAGTAAAACCGCACTGCCCGGCGGCTCGGTCCCGCAGGGCTCAAAAACCGTCCGCCCCCCGGCTGTCCTGCCGTCGGGGTCCGTCCTCTGTCCGCCCCTCCGGCCGCTCTGCCGACGGGGTTCCTATTATTATGCCACAACCCCGCCGGTTTTTCAAGAAGAAAGTGCGGTTTTCGGCCGGGCAATGCGTCAGTTTTTCGCGCCCTTCCTGTCCGGCTCTTTCTCCGGGAGGGCGATGAACACCGCGGCGGCCGCCAGGAAAAGCCCGACGACGGCTACCCCGATGCAGAGGATGTTCCACAGCGTATAACCGGTTTCGGACGTCACTTCCGGGATTTTGTAGGCGCCGTCCTTCGCGCGGTACACTTCCACCTTCCGGACGTCGCCGGGACGCACTTCCGAAGAGAACTCTTCCTTCCCGGTATAGACGGTCCCCTCCACTTCAAAAGACACTTCCGCGTCCCAGTAGAACTCTTTCCTCCCGGTTTCGTTCTTCCGGCTGTGCACGTCCACGCGGGTCACTTCCGCATCCACCGTCCGGTGGTCTCCGGAATCCGTATACGCGTGGTACCTGGAATAATTGTTCACGAAGCCGAAGATCCCGAGCGCCAGGAGCACGAGCGCCACAGCCCCCGTGACCGCGGCGTTCCGGAGCGATTCCTTCCGGGCTTCCGCCTTCTTCTGCTGTTTTCTTTCCGACCTGCTGCCCATTGCGGCCCGTCTCCTTCCTTATTCGACGTTAGGGTCAAAAGGTGATATCACTTCACAAAGTAACTCCGGGCAAGCCAGCGCGATAGCCCGTCAAGCCCCGGATAGACAATGCGCTCGCTCATGTTGAACTGGTCCAGCATGTCCCGCACGCGCCAGCGCAGTTCCTTCCGGATGGTGTATTTGTACGTATGCTCCGTATGCGCGTCCAGGAACGCCTCCACATCCTCGATGCCCGCCGGGACAATGGAGAAGAAGGAATACTGGTTGATGATCCGGAGGTCGATGGACGGGGGCTCGATGATGACCATGGCGCTGTTCTGCATCGCGGAGTCATATACCCCGATGTTCGGGGCCAGTTCGGCCAGCATGTCCGCGGAGAAGACGACCGTATTGTTCTCCCGGAGCTTGTTCTGGAAGCGCTCCGGAAGCAGCCGCATCAGCTCCGACATGTCCATCCGCCACAGGGCGCAGTCGTGCCGCTCCATTTTGTCCATGTTGCTCTCCGTCACCGCGAAATGGAGCGCGACGAGGGGCGAGAAGGACCAGTCCAGAAGCCGTGTCGGGAGGCCGTGGTGCTGCCCCAGGAACATCTGCCGCCAGACCGAGCGCTCGATCTCGGGGTGCTCCATGGCCGCGTATTTGGTGAAATTCTTGAGGATGACCGGCTCCAGTTCCTTCTGGTGGCCCTTGCAGTTCCTGTAAAGGCTCGTGGTAATCCTGTAGGACGCCCGCGGCATCCCCCGGTACAGGAACTGGTTCCGGTTCCTGTCCATCTCCGGCCGGTACTCCTGCTCCACGAGGAGCGGGATCAGGTCGTCCAGTTTATCGATCAGAATCCTGTTGATCACGGCGTCATGCTCCTTTCGCTGCCTGAACGTATAGTATCACAAAAAAAGCCCGGGGACAAGATGCCCCCGGACAGAACGCGCGTTTTCGGCGGCTGTACGAACGGGAAGCGCTTACAGACCGTGCCCCGCTCCCCGGGCAGACGTAACTGCTTCCGAAGCTCCGCGGGCCAGCGGGCGAAACCGTGCCCCGCTCCCCGGGCAGACGTAACCCCTCCGGCCAGGATCCCGGAAAGCAGACGCGCATGCACGGGACCCGGATCACGAAAAAAGCCGAATCCGTTCTTGAATTCACAGATGATTTACAGTATACTTTTCCGGAAAGCCGGGTCTGCGGTACAGGCCCCCCTGCAGGAAGACCCTGTGCCCGTTCCTGCGCCTGATCGCCCGCACCCGCGGGATCTGAACGCTCGGTCTCGATGACGGATGCACCAATGTACCTAATCGCCCGCGGGATTTAAGCGCCCGGTCTCGATGACGGATGCACCGGGGTGCATGATTGCCCGCGCCCGCGGGATCTGAACAGGAAAGCCGGGGCCGCCTTCGCGCCCCGGGGTACGGAAACGATGGAAAACAAGAGAAAACTTGCCGGAAATATTGTCCGCGCGCGCTATGTGCTCATGATGGTCCTCCTGCTTGCGGCGGGGTTCAGCGCGGCGATGATCGGGCGCACCAACATCAATTACGACCTCACCCGCTACCTTGCGGACGATACCATGACCAAGCGCGCGCTGGTGGTGATGAACGAAGAGTTCGGCGTGTCCGAACAGCTCCGCGTCATGTTCGCGGACCTTTCGGAGGCGCAGCTCCGGGAAGCGCTGGAGACCCTGGATGAGATGGAGGAGATCCGTCTCGCTTCCCATGACCCGGTGTCGGACGTCCGGGTGAAGGACGGGAAGACCTGGCAGCTCGTGACCCTGACCTTAGGGGAGTGCAATGTGTCCCGCCTGGTCCGGAAGCTCCGCGGGCTGTTCCCGGATTTCGGGGAATACATGGTCGGCGGCTCGGCGGCCGCGCAGATCGACCTGCAGGAAAGCGTCGCGGTGGAGATCCCCGCTGTGATGGCCATCGCGGTGGCGATCGTGATCCTCGTGCTGCTCCTGACCTCCCACGCGTGGCTGGAGCCCGTGGTCATCCTGTTCGTGCTGGCGGTCTCCATTGTCATCAACATGGGGACGAACTTCGTCTTCCCGGACGTCTCTTTCGTGACGTTCGCCGTCAGCGCCATCCTCCAGCTCGCGCTGTCGATCGACTATGCGATCATGCTGCTCCATACGTACAACGCGTTCTGCGACCAGGGGATGGGGCCGGAAGAAGCCATGACGGAGGCGCTCGCGCAGTGCTTCATGCGGATCGCGTCCAGCGCCATGACGACGGTCGCGGGCCTCCTGTCCCTGCTGTTCATGAGCTTCACGATCGGGTTCGACATCGGGATGGTCCTGTCGAAAGGCATCGTGATCAGCATGCTCTGCGTGTTCCTGCTGATGCCGGGCGCGGCGCTGCTGCTGAAGAAGCCGCTCATGGCCACGCGCCACCGCCCCATCCGGCTCGGCGGGGAGCACCTCGGGCGGTGGATCTGGCGGATGCGCTGGCCGATCGCCATCGTCCTGACGGCCGCGGTCGCGGGCGGCGCGTACCTGAACGCGCGGAACACGTTCTCCTTCACGGATCCCGGCGCCACGGACGGCACCGAGAACAGCCGGATCAGTGAAGTCTTCGGCGCGTCGAACCCGCTGGTCCTGATGGTGCCGTCGGAGGGGAAGGATTCGGATTATGACCGCCAGCGCGCGCTGGTCTCGGACCTGGAAGCCCTGAAGGGGGCGGACGGCGCCCCGCTCGTCAGCGGGATCGCCTCCATGGTCACCACCGGCGCGGCGGCGCTGGAATACTATACGGTGGACGACGTCGCGCAGATGACCGGCCAGTCCAGGCTCCGCATCACGCTGTTCTTCTTCCTGAACGGGTTCGGGCAGCGCGCGCGGGCGGACCGGCTGCTTGCCGTGGCCGGCGGGCTTTTCGGGGACAACCCGGACCTGGCAGGCATGAAGGCGATGCTGGAGACCGCGCAGGGCGCATTTACCGGGCCCCATTACGCAAGGCTCCTGGTGGAACCGGCGTTCGAGTCCCGCGCGGAGGATTTCACGGACAATATCGAAGCGGTCCTTTCCGCCGTCCGGGCGTCCTACGGGGATACGTTCTACGTGACCGGCTCGCCGA
>JAGDAW010000076.1 GCA_017959345.1 Lachnospiraceae bacterium
ATACACCGGGTACCCGAGGCCTTTCAGGCTTCCGAGCGCCGAAAGCCCCTGCCCCGTCGGGATGATCGCGTAATGGTCCGTAATCTTGGAATCATCCGTATACATGCTCTTCCCGACGGTGCGGTACCGGGTCCCGGCGAGTACCTCCTCCGCGAAGGGCTTCACCGCCTACACTTTCGCAAGGCCGAAAAGGTTCTTCCCGATCTCCTTCGCGACCGCGGACGACAGCACCCTGGCGTCCGTCCTCGGGTAAGTTACCAGTTTCTTCTCATACAGCTCCTGGACGATGTTCAGGGTCTCGTCCGGGGAAATCTTAAACCGCTTCGCGCATTCGTTCTGGAGCTCCGCCAGGTTGAAAAGGAGCGGCGCGCCCTTCTTCTCCGTCTTCCGCTCGATGGAACGGACTTCCGCCTGCATGGGCGGGTCCTGTCCAAGTTCGCGGACCAGGCGCTCCGCGTCTTCCCTTCTGCGGAACCCATTGTCCTTATAGAGCAGGGGGCTTTCGAAGTATTTTGACCCCTTCACGGCCTTCCATTCCGCCTCGAGCCCGCGCCCTTCCCTGGAAAATGTGCCCACGACCCGGTAGAACTTCGACGGGACGAACGCGCGGATCTCGCGCTCCCGCCGGACCACCATGCCGAGCACGCACGTCATCACCCGGCCGACGGAGATCACGCTCCGCTTCGGCCCGGCGCCCGCGGCGCCCTTCCCCCCGCGGCCGCTTTCCGAGACGGCCCGGGAGACGGTGTCCCTGAACTTCAGCGTCAGCACCCGGGAGAAATTGATGCCCATCAGGTAGTCTTCCTTCGCCCTGAGGTACGCGGAATCCGCGAGGGCGTCGTACGCGGAGATGTCCTTCGCTTCCCGGATGCCCCGGAGGATCTCCTCCTCGGTCTGGGAATCGATCCAGACGCGCCGGGTCTCCTTATCCTTCACATGGGCTTCCTGGGCGACCAGCCGGTAAATGTACTCGCCCTCCCGCCCGGAGTCCGTGCAGACGTAGATCACGTCCACGTCCTTCCGGTTCAGGAGCGCCGAAACCGTCCGGAACTGCTTCTTCACCCCGTCGATCACCTCATACTTCCAGGTCCCGGGGATGAACGGCAGCGTCGCCATGTCCCAGCGCTTCAGCGCGGGGTCATACGCGTCCGGATAGCTCATGGTCACCAGGTGCCCGACGCACCAGGTCACGACGGCGTCCTCCGATTCCAGGTAACCGTCCTGGCGCTTCCCGGAGATCTTCAGCACGCGCGCGAATTCCTGCGCGACGCTCGGCTTCTCCGCGATGTACAGTTTTTTCCCCATGCAGGCTTACGCCTCCGTGAGGAAACGGTAAACGGTCAGGGACTGGCGCTCTTCAAACGCCTTGATCACGGGGGAACGGAACGCGGGGATGTTCACCGCGTTCGGCGCGTACTGCGTCTCGAAGCAGACGCCGCAGTGGGGTCTGTAATGGACGCCGTCCTTCCCGTCCGCGATATCCGTGGTGTTCGCCGTATACATCTGCATGTCCGGAAGGTCCGTGTAGACTTCCATCACGATGCCGGTCCGGTCGCCCCTGCAGGACGCGACGAGCTGCGCGTCTTCCTGGCGCTGGCCGCCGTTCACGACGAAATTGTGGTCGTAGCCGTTCCCGATGACGATGTTGATGTCCGACCGGTCCCCGATCCGCTCGCCGATCGTATGGGGCTCGCGGAAATCAAACGGCGTGCCGGTGACGTCGATCAGTTCCCCCGTGGGGATCTGGTCCGCGTCCGTCGCGGTGATCGCGTCGCTGTAAATGATGACGGTATGCCCCAGGACGTCCCCGGAAGCGTGCCCGTTCAGGTTAAAATACGAATGGTTGGTCATATTGAAGACCGTGTCCTTGTCCGACATGCCATAGTAGCTGATCATGAGCTCATTGTCATCCGTCAGCGTATAGGTCACTTCCACGTCCAGGCTGCCCGGGAATCCCTGGTCGCCGTCGGGGGAATTGATGAAAAAGGTGACCGCCTGCGCGTCGTCCCCTTCCTCTTCCTCATAATTCCACTTCCGCTTCTGGTACCCTGCGGGGCCGGAATGCAGGCTGTGTTTCCCTGCCTGGTTCTTCTGGAGCTGGTACTCCGTCCCGTTGATGGAGAAGAGACCGCCGCCGATCCGGTTCCCGTTCCTTCCGATGGTCGCGCCGAAGCATCCGTGCGCCTCCTCATAGCCGGCCGCGCTGCCGTAACCGGTGACCACGTCCACGGGGTTCCCGTCCCTGTCCGGGACAATGAGGGACACCAGGACCGCGCCGAGATCCGAGACCACGGCCTTCATGCCTTTTTTATTCGCAAGGGTGATGAGCGATACTTCCGTGCCGTCGCCCATACGGCCGAACAATTCTTTCTTCATGATCCGTTCTCCTTTATCCACTTACATTTTCCGCCCCGGCGGAATCACCGCCCCGGGACGATTTCCTTACGCGCACACAAAGCGGTGCTCTTACGCGAACGTAGAAACACCCAGTTTGCGGAATATTATACACGAGTTTTGTGAAGAGTTCAATGCTTTTTTCGGAAAGGTTCCGTGGTCCGGCAGGACGCCGCTGCCCGTTTTTATTCCGATATTTCCGAAAATAACTGTTGACAAAGCGGGAATCCTATAGTATGATACGCCTGTTGCGAGACAACAGGCTGATGTGGCACAGTCGGTAGCGCACCTCATTGGTAGTGAGGAGGTCACGGGTCCGATTCCCGTCATCAGCTCAAAACCCCGGATCAGGCGGATTAGAATCTGCGGATCCGGGGTTTCAATTTTGTCCCTTAGAGATATGATTGTATGAAAAAACCACCCCGGAAGGTGGTTCCGCATCTGTTCAGACCTGGTCGCTGTACACCGCTGCTGCATTTACAGCGTCTGCGGCCCGGCGGACATGAGGATCTCAATTGCTTTCCCCCGTCCTCTTCATTTCATCAAACATTGCATCCACCAGATCATCCACAGTCTCAAAAACACTTGGATCATTGACAGGGAACAGTTCTCCGTCTTCAGTATCGTATACGCGCATCTGGTCCTCGTTTTCTGAGTACTCTATCACGAGATCATAGATTGCCCCTCCATTCAT
>JAGDAW010000006.1 GCA_017959345.1 Lachnospiraceae bacterium
ATTTCAGGAAGGGCTCGATTAAATGTGCTCAAAATCCGGTGTTTGCATAAAACATTGGGAGGGATAACCATGCCTTAATCTGTAGAATATGGACCAATCGGCCGGAGATCACACTTTAATATGACATTTTCAAGGTACGCACGGGTTGATGCCCTTATATGCACTGGGTTTCTACCCCAACATCATCATTATTATAAAGAACAGCGCCTGAAAATGCAAGCAGAAAGGTTTTCAATATATCGAACGCCACATGGAAACACCGGCTGAAGGGTTCCATAACATCCAGGATATATTTCCCTTCCGCCATCCTCATTTTTCCATGGACAGCCGGGAAAAACCGGTATATAATATTTGTTTGGCCGAATCGCGCGGATGGCCGGGCGGCACATTTGTCAGAAAAGGATTTGTTTATGGATATTCGTCAGGAATCATTGAAAATGCACGCCGAATGGCAGGGAAAGATCGAAGTGGTCTCCCGTGTCCCGGTCACGAACAGCCGGGAACTCTCCCTCGCCTACACCCCGGGGGTCGCGGAGCCCTGCCTCGTGATCGAGAAGGATCCGGACCAATCGTATGAGCTGACCCGCAGGAAGAACCTCATCGCGGTCATTACGGACGGTTCCGCGGTGCTCGGCCTCGGCAACATCGGGCCGGAAGCGGGCATGCCCGTCATGGAAGGAAAATGTGCCCTCTTTAAGGCCTTTGCCGGCGTGGACGCCTTCCCCATCTGCATCCGGACCAACGACGTGGATGAGCTCGTCCGCACCATTTACCTGATCTCGGGCTCTTTCGGCGGCATCAACCTGGAGGACATCGCCGCGCCCCGCTGTTTTGAGGTGGAGCGCCGGCTGAAGGCCATCTGCGACATCCCCGTCTTCCATGACGACCAGCACGGCACGGCCGTCGTGGTGGCCGCCGCCCTGCTGAACGCGCTGAAATGTGCGGGCAAGGACATCCGGGACATCAAATGCGTCATCAACGGCGCCGGCGCCGCCGGCACGGCCATCGGGGAACACCTGATGGCGCTGGGCCTCCGGAACCTCATCATGTGCGATAAGGACGGGGCCCTTTATACCGGGAAGGACGGCATGACGGAGGCGCACACGAAGCTCGCCGCGGAGACGAACCCGGACCGTGAGACCGGCCGCCTCTCCGACGTCATCCGGAACGCGGATGTGTTCATCGGGGTTTCGGCCCCCCGCATGGTGACCCCGGAGATGGTGGCTTCCATGGCGGAGAAGCCCATCGTCTTCCCCATGGCGAACCCCACCCCCGAGATCCTGCCGGACGAGGCGAAGGCCGGCGGGGCCTATATCATCGGCACCGGCCGCTCGGATTACCCGAACCAGATCAACAACGTCCTCGCGTTCCCCGGCATTTTCCGCGGGGCGCTGGACGTCCGGGCATCGGACATCAACGACGCCATGAAGATGGCAGCGTCCCATGCCATCGCTTCCCTGGTCTCCCCGGAGGAGCTCTCGCCCGAATACATCCTCCCGAAGGCGTTTGACCCGCGGATCGCGCCGGCCGTGGCCGCGGCGGTGGCGGAGGCCGCCCGGGAAAGCGGCGTCGCGCGGATCTGACCGTTCCCGCGGGAATCTGCACGCCCTGGCTTCGAAAACCGGGCTTTTCCGGCGCCTTGCGCATCACGGGCTAATCATCCTGCTATAGATCAATTATCATGGGAAATCCCCCGTACAAGGCCTTTAAACAGGTCCTGCACGGGGGATTCCCGTCAGTATCGCTTCATCAAGGAGAAAAATGAAGGGTTAACGCTTATTCGGCGCTCTCTTTCTTCTTCCGCATGGAGACCAGCAGGCAGATCAGGGAGACCAGGGTCAGGACCCCTGCAAGGCCCAGCGCACCGGTCACCACGTACTCCCACCATGTATAGACCCGTTCGATCCGCATGGTGTCGGAGACGCCGTTCATGGCCGCGGAATAGTTGACCACATTGTACATGACGCGCTTGGCGGCTTCCCGCATGGCGTTCACGACGGTGGCGTTGTTCCGGTACTGCATGAAGCTGTGGTCTTTACCGGACGACAGCCAGATGTCCGTACCGGCGGTAATGCCGTCCACGCAGGACATGTAAACCGTACCGTTGGCATCCGCCATATCGGTGATGATGATGCCGTTGAAACCGAACTCGTCGCGCAGGATGCCGTTCACCAGCGTGTCCGCGGCGCTCGTCCAGAAGTTGCCGGCCCGGTTGAAGGAGCTCATGACGCCGTGGGCATTGCCCCTGGAGGGACTGCAGGCGTACAGCCAGGGCCTGAGGATGATCTCACGGGCTTCCTGCTCGTTCAGCCAGATCGCGATGCCGTTCCGGTTCGCTTCCTGGTCGTTGAAGACGTAGTGCTTCGGGTAAGCGATGACGCCGTATTCCTGGAGGCCCTTGATCTCCGCCGCGCAGGCGGTGCCCGTCAGGAACGGGTCTTCGGAGAAGTACTCGTGGGTACGTCCGCCGTAAGGCGTCCGGTGGATGTTGATCCCGGGGATCCACATGCCGTTGTAACCGGCGAAGAGACAGTCGTTCGCGAGCGCTTCGCCCACTTCCCAGACCAGGTCCACATTGAAGGTGGAGCTCCAGATGCCCGCGCAGGGGAACCTGGAATCGGTCTTGCCTTCCTTACAGTAGGTGGGGCCGTCCATCTCATTCGTCTGCGGTTTCGCGACACTCGCGACCGGCGCCGTGATACAGTAGGCGGTGGTCAGCAGGGTGTTCAGCTCTTCGTAGCTCATCTCGTCGAGCAGCTTGTCCCAGTCGGGATCGTCATAGGCTTTCCCGCGCATCATGATGAGGGTCAGGCCGCTGCTCTGGTCGAACGCCGGCAGCGTGCCGGTGCTCGCCGGTTCGATATCGCTCTGCAGTTCCTTCATGAACGCGTCCGTGAGGCTCAGCACCACCGGGCCGTCCGGCATGGTCTTCGTCCAGTTCGAACGGGACACGTACGTCACCAGGTTGTCTTCCGCACCGGCGTTCCGGTTGGGATCCGCAAAAGCGAGTTTGTTGTCAATGGGCAGCCCCGTCTCGTCGGAAACCGCGAACGTGGTCTTATCCTGCTCCGCGACGGTGTTCTTCCAGGCGAGCGCCGCGTCGCCGTCCGCGTCCATACCGGTTTCGGCCGAATAGCCTTTCGCCGCCAGGATGTTGTTCAGGGCGTCGTGGGCGTCCTTACCGGCCGCAAGGTAATAATCCCCCGCGTCCAGGATATAGGTGCCCGCGCCGTAGGTGTCATAGCTCGCGAAGGAGGATTTCTCCACCGTCACGGATACGGTCTCGGCATTGCCGGGTGCAATCACGCCGGTCTTCGCGTAGCCGCACAGCTCCACGGAGGCCACTTCCATGCCGTGTTTGACGGCATAAGAGGTGTAAGGCTTCTGCACATAGATCTGCACGACTTCCTTGCCGCTGTATTCGGCGCCGGTATTGGTGACTTTCACGGAGACGGTGTAGGTGCCGTCCGCGCCGTTGTCCTTCACACTGAGGTCCGAATAGGCGAATTCCGTGTAGGACAGGCCGCTGCCGAAGGGGAACGCCACAAGATCGTCATAATGGAACACGCCCACATTGCTGCGGCCCATCACCGTGTCTTCGTAGCGGGTCTCGTAATAGCGGTACCCCACATAAATGCCTTCGTTGTAAACGCCGTAATACTTCTGGGTGTTGTCAAGCTCCGTGGTGTCGTACGCACGGGAGAACACGCCGTACTGGTTCGCGGCCCAGGCGATCATGGCCGGCGTCTGAAGGTTGTCATAGGCAAATGTATCCGATGCCCTGCCGGACGGCACCACCTGCCCGACCAAAGCCTTCGCGACGGCCTTGATGCCGGTCATACCGGTATTGCCGATCCACATGACCGCGTCCACGTCGATGGTCTGGTCCTTCAGGAAATCCATCTGGAGGGGCGCCGCCTCGTTCAGGAGCACGACCAGGGACTTGAAGGTCCCGTTCCCCTTGAGGGCGGTCAGTTCCTTCAGGAGGTCCTTCTCTTCCGGGGAAAGGGCCAGGTAGTTGCCGTTCGCCCCGTCGCTGCCCGCCACGTTCATGTCGGCGCCTTCGGTGTCGTCCCTCGTGAAGACCACGATGGCCGCGTCCCCGTAGGATGCGAAGGAACCGGTAATGGTCGCGTCGTAAACGCTCCAGGGTGCCTCATGGATGTAGTAGGTCTGGATGTTCGTGTTCGCGTCCAGCTTCTTCTCGCCGCCGTAGTTCTTCGCGGCCCCGGTCGTGTAGAAATCCCAGAGCACGGGGTTTACGGTGACGCCGATCTCCTCCAGAGCCTGGCGGAAATTCGGAAGGTTCTTCGGGTTGTCCTGGGCGCCGCCGACACCGCCGCGCATGCCCTGGACGCTGTTGTTGATATTGACGGAACCGGTGCCGAACAGGCTGACTTTCAGCCCGCTCCCCTTCAGGGGCAGGGCGCCGTTGTTCAGGAGCAGCACCAGGCCTTCGGCCTCGATTGCCTCACTGACCCGGGCGCTGTTGTCGCGGATGGAATCCGCGTCCTTATACTTCGCGACGAAGTATTCGGTGCTCTTCGTCCCGTCCCCGGTCTCCACAGTCCTGTAGTTCTTCAGGTCGCCGAGTTCCTTGTTCAGCAGCGCCTCATAGCTGTAGGCAATCGAGTAGAGGGCGCCGAAAAGAACGAGGAATGTGGCGAACACGACCGTAAGGACGGTCCATTTCCTTCTTTTATTCTTCTGTTTCATTCTGCACCTCCTTGCCCTTCTGCTTCATGGTGACCCCCGAAAGGAGCGCCAGCACAAAACTCAGGAAAGCCGCACCCATCATCACGTAGAAGGTCACGGGGAACGTGGATCCGTCAACGCCGTACAGGATGTTCGCGATCAGGTTGATCTGGGAGACCACCAGGTGGATAAACCCGTAGAGGAATGCCAGGTAACTCAGGAAGGCGAAAGCCCGGAGGCCGGAAAACAGCCCGATCAGGCCGAACAGGATGCCCGCGCCCATGCCGGCGATGGCATACAGCGAGTAGTTCGGGTCAAAGGAGGTCCTGCCGTAAAGGAGGTACAGGCCCAGCTCCACGATCCCGAGTATGACTGCAAAAAGCAGCAGGAAATGGGCAATGCCGGGATTCTTTAAAAGCGTTCTTCTCATATCCGTTACCCCCCGCACTTACTGGACCACCGGGTATTTCACCGTGTAATCCAGGTCGTTCATGGACTGTTTCGTGTTTTCCGGATAGACGTGCGTCCAGGAAAGCTCCGAGTTCGAATACAGGTACATGCAGTCCATCAGCGGCGTATGCGCGTTAAACGTGCCGCCATGGTCTTCCTTGTTGTTGGTCAGGAACCGGATGGTGTTCTCCCCTTCCAGCAGGTGGACCGAAGTGCTGAGAATGTAGTTCTCGAAGGGCCGCTTGTACATGTCACCGTTCACACCGGTGCCGTCCGGGAGGACGTCTACCTGGGCAATGGCGCCGACCAGGTCGAGCTTTCCGTATTCGATCCGCTCGCCGTTCACGATGCACTGCCAGGTCTCATCGGTAAAAAGC
>JAGDAW010000077.1 GCA_017959345.1 Lachnospiraceae bacterium
ACCACCATGACGACGATGATGACGACGAAGAAGAACATGAACACCACCATCATCACCATGACGACGATGATGATGAAGAAGAACATGAACACCACCATCATCATCACCATGACGACGATGATGACGACGAAGAAGGACACGGACACCACCATCACCACCATCACCACCACGGGGACGGCGGCCACGACGCGGACGAAGTCTTCACGAGCTGGGGCATGGAATCCCCGAAGAAGTTCGACGAAGCGGCCCTCCGCGAGATCCTTGAGAAACTGTCCGAGTCCAGCGCGTACGGCATGATCCTCCGCGCGAAGGGCATTGTCCCGCTGACGGACGGCACCTGGGCGTATTTCGACCTCGTCCCGGGCGAATACGAGATCCGCAGGGGCGAGCCGGATTACTCCGGCCGGTTCTGCGTCATCGGTTCCGAACTGAAGGAAGACGGGCTGAAGACGCTCTTCGGGTTCTGAGGCACGCATTTTCCCGGATAAGCGCCGGCGGATGCCGGCAGGAGGCACGACATGCGAAAAGACCCGACCGTACCGGTCTACCTGATTACGGGTTTCCTTGACGGGGGGAAGACGAATTTCCTCAAATTCACCATGGGGGAGGACTACTTCAACGACGGTTCGAAGACGCTCCTGATCCTCTGTGAGGAAGGCGAAGAGGAGTACCCGGAAGACTTCCTGAAGAAAACGAATACCGTCCTGACGCGGATCGGGGACCAGGCCGACCTGAAGCCTTACACCTTCGAGAAGCTCGCGAAGAAATACCGCCCCGAGCGGGTGCTGATCGAGTACAACGGCATGTGGGACGTGACGAAGATCATCGGCATGCAGTTCCCGCGCTACTGGACCGTTTACCAGGTCATCACGGTGCTGGAAGGCCCCAGCTTCAGGCTTTACCTGAACAACCTGAAAATGGCCGCCATGACGCTGCTGACCAGCACGGACATGGTGATCTTCAACCGCTGCGATAAGGATACGGACCTCGTCCTGTACCAGCGCACGGTCCGTTCCGTGAACCGCCGCTGCGAACTCGTCTTCGAGGACGCCGCGGGGAAGGAGATGGAGTGCCCGGAGCCGGACCTGCCGTACAGCATCGAGGGAAAGCGGATCGGGATTTCGGACGAGAACTTCGGTACGTTCTACATCGACCTGTCCGCGCACCCGGAGCGGTATGTGGACAAGGAGATCACTTTGACCCTGCAGATCATCCAGGACCCCAGTTTCCCGGAAAATGTGTTCGTCGCCGGCCGCCGCGCCATGACGTGCTGCGCGGAAGACATCCGTTTCCTGCCGTACATTTTCATTTACGAGAAGGCCCGGACGCTCGCCGCGCAGTCCTTCGCGGAAGTCACGGCGGTCTGCAAGTGGGAGTACCACGAAGGATACAAGGAAGAGGGCCCGGTTTTCTACGTGAAGGAAGTCGTCCCGGTCCCGAAACCGGCGGATGAACTGATTTATTTCTGAGTCCGGTCACGGTTCCGGCGCGGAAATCCGTCATTTTCCCGGTTTCGGCGATTCCCATCGTTTACCCCTTTTCAAACGGACATTTTTATGTTAAAATCTTAACGGTTTTTTCGAACTTAAACCCCGGCCGGCGTTCCGGCCGTTCTGTGCAAGTTATTACACGAGGAGGTTAATCCATGAAAAAGAAGATCAGCAAGGTTCCCTTTAACGGGACGAAGGAGCAGGAACAGGCGCTCCTCCAGGTGATCGAAGAGAACAAGGCGGACAAGTCGAACCTGATGGTCGTGATGCAGAAGGCGCAGGACATCTACGGATACCTGCCCTTTGAAGTGCAGAACATGATCGCGGAAGGCATGGACGTGCCGCTTGAGAAGGTATACGGCGTTGCCACGTTCTATGCCCAGTTCGCCCTTTCCCCGAAAGGGAAGTACAATGTTTCCGTCTGCCTCGGCACGGCCTGCTACGTCAAGGGCTCCGGGGACGTGTTCGAGAAGCTCCAGGAGAAGCTCGGCATCGGCCCGGATGAGTGCACCGCGGACGGCAAGTACAGCCTGACCGCGTCCCGCTGCGTCGGCGCGTGCGGCCTTGCGCCCGTCATGATCGTCAACGACGACGTCTACGGCCGTATGACCGTGGACCAGATCGACGGCATCCTCGCGAAGTACCAGGACTGACCCCATAAGGAACGGAATCCACATGAAACTCAGTACCGTTAAGGAATTGCTGAACGCGAAAGTCATATCCGGAAAGGAACATCTCGGAAGGGATGTCTTTTCCGCGTGCGGGAGCGACATGATGAGCGACGTGCTCGCGTATGTGAAGGACCAGGCCGTCCTGCTGACCGGCCTCGTGAATTCCCAGGTGATCCGCACCGCCGAGATGATGGATATGGTCTGCGTGGTGATGGTCCGCAGCAAGTGGCCCACCGAAGAGATGATCGACATCGCGGAACGCGCGGACATTGTCCTGATGACGACGGAATACAGGATGTATGAGGCCTGCGGGCAGCTTTACAGCGGCGGCCTCATCGGAGAGGCGGTCCGCCGTGAGTGAACCGCTGGTATTCCAGTTTGATGTGGACGGGAACGACTTCACATCGGCAGGCCGCGCGTCTGTGCAGGTGAAGAAGCTCCTCCGTGAACTCGGACTGCCCGCGGACGTCATCCGCAGGGTGTCCATCGCCATGTACGAAGGCGAGATCAATATGGTCATCCACGCGAACGGCGGCGTCGCGGAAGTGCGCGTGGACGAGAGAGACATTACGATCATCCTGACCGACCGGGGCCCCGGCATCCCGGACGTGAACCTGGCCATGCAGGAAGGATATTCCACCGCCACCCGTTCCATCCAGTCGCTCGGCTTCGGCGCCGGCATGGGCCTGCCGAACATGAAGCGCTATACGGATGAGATGCGGATCGACACGGAAGTGGGCGTCGGCACCACCATCACCATGGTGATCCATCTCCCGCAGCCGCAGTAAGGAGGCGCAAGTGGCTTCCGCATACCAGCATTCCGTTTATCTGGAAGAACAGAAGTGCACCGGCTGCACCACGTGCCTGCACCATTGTCCGACGGAAGCCATCCGGATCCTGGACGGGAAGGCCGTGATCAATTCCGACCGCTGCATCGACTGCGGGGAATGCATCCGCAGGTGCCCGCACCAGGCGAAGAAGGCCATGAGCTCGCCGCTTTCCTCCATGGACCGGTTCCGCTGGAAGATCGCGCTGCCGGCGCCGACGCTTTACGGTCAGTTCGACAACCTCGACGACGTGGACTACGTCCTGAACGGCCTGAAGAAGATCGGTTTCGACGAGGTGTATGAAGTGTCCGCCGGGGCGGAGATCGTTTCGGCCTATACGCGGCAGTACATCAAGACGGAAGGCGTCCGCCTGCCGCTGATCAGCTCCGCGTGCCCGGTCGTGATCCGGCTGATCTGCCTGCTGTTCCCTTCCCTGAAGGACAATGTGATGCGGCTCCTGCCGCCCATGGAGGTGGCCGCGCAGATCGCAAGGATCCGGGCCATGTCCGCGCATCCGGAACTGGAGCCGCAGGACATCGGCGTCTGCTTCGTTTCGCCCTGTCCCGGGAAGGTCAGCTACGTGAAGAACAACACCGCGGATACCTATAATTCCGTGGACGAAGTGGTCTCCATCAACGACGTCTACTTCGAGCTCGTGAACGCCATGAAGCGCGGGGAGGAGATCGAGTCCCTTTCGGATTCCGGGATGCTCGGGATCGGCTGGGCCTCCTCCGGCGGCGAATCCGCCGCCATCCTGAACGACGACTACCTCGCGGCGGACGGGATCGAAAATGTGATCCACGTGCTGAACCAGATCGAGAACGGGAATATCCAGAACGTGAAATTCATCGAACTGAACGCCTGCCCCGGCGGGTGCGTCGGCGGCGTGCTGTCCGTCCAGAACCCCTTCATCGCGAAGGCCAGGCTTCAGTCCTTACGGCATTACCTGCCGGTTTCCATGCTGCACCTGTCCCAGGAAGAGCAGCATTACATCCCGGCGAACTTCTTCTTTGAGGAGCTGCCGAAGTACAACCCCGTGGCCCGCCTGAGCAACAACATGGCGGAATCCATGCGGATGATGGCGGACATCCAGCGGATCCGGGCCCGGCTGCCCGGCATCGACTGCGGCGCCTGCGGCGCGCCCTCGTGCAGGGCGCACGCGGAGGACCTCGTGCGGAGCCGGAAGAAGAACCCGGACGTGGACTGCCCGATCCTCCGGGCGAAGATGATTAAGGACCCGCAATGAGGGTAAGGGAGCCAGGAACCATGAAGATCTCCGAACTCAGACAGGACATTTTCCGGCCGCTTTGCCTGCCGGATCCGGACCGGGACATCCGGGGCGTCTATATGGGCGACCTGCTGTCCTGGGTCATGGGCAGGGCGGAAGAGGATAACGCGTGGATCACGATCATGTCGAACCGGAACGTGATCGCCGTCGCTTCCCTGATCAGCGTCTCCTGCGTCATCCTGACGGAAGACGTGACGCTGGACGCGGACGTGCTGGCGCTCGCGGAACAGAAAGAGATCAACATTTTCACCACCGCGCTGTCGAGCTATGACGCCTGCATCGCGCTGTACCGGATGCTGAATGAGTAAATACACGTACGACCTGCATCTGCATTCCTGCCTGTCCCCCTGCGCGGAGAATGACAATACGCCGAACAACCTCGCGGGCATGGGCGCCCTGAGCGGCCTGCAGGTGATGGCGTTGACGGACCACAACACCTGCCGGAACTGCCCGCCCTTTTTCGCGGCGTGCAAACGGTACGGCATCGTCCCGGTGCCGGGCATGGAACTGACCACGGCGGAGGACATCCATGTGGTCTGCCTGTTCCCGACGCTGGAGGACGCGCTCGCGTTCAACGAAGAGATCGACGCCCGCCGGATCCGCTACCGGAACCGGAAGGACATCTTCGGGGAGCAGCTCCTGGTGGACGAGCAGGATGAGGTGGTCGGGGAAGAGCCGGATTTCCTGTCGAACGCCACGACCGTGCCGCTGGATGAGGCCCCCGGGATCGTGGGGAAGTACCACGGCGTCTGTTACCCGGCACACATCGACCGGCAGGCGAACGGCCTCCTTTCGGTCCTCGGCGCTTTCCCGGAGAAACCCGTGTTTACGGCGGCGGAGCTTCTTTTCATGAAGAACCGGGACCCGTACCGGGACCTGTACGGCCTCCGGGACCTGCACCTCCTGGTGTCGTCGGACGCGCATTACCTGGGGGACATCCGGGACGAGAACGATGTGATCGAGATCCCGGACGAACCGTATTCCGGCGCGCTGGTCCGGAAGAACCTGATCGAAGCGCTGAAAAGACCGCTGCGCTGACCGGTGGACGCATGAAAGAACTATCCCTCAACATCCTTGATATCGCGGAGAATTCCGTAAAGGCCGGCGCTTCCCTCACCGAGATCCGCGTCACCGAGAAGGACGGGCTCCTGACCCTCCGGATCATCGACGACGGCTGCGGCATGACGGAAGAAGTGCTGAGACGCGTCACGGACCCGTTCTATACGACCCGGACCACCCGGAAAGTGGGCATGGGCCTCCCGCTCCTCAAGATGGAAGCGGAGATGACGGGCGGCGAGATGACCGTCACGTCCCGGTACGTCGGTGATTTCCCGGAAGGGCACGGCACCGAGGTGACGGCGACCTTTTACGAGGACCATATTGATTTTATCCCGCTCGGGGATGTGGTTTCCAGCATCACGACGCTGATCCAGGGCCATCCGGATACGGATTTCCTGTTTGACCACGAGTCGGATGCCTTCCACGTCACCCTGGACACCCGGGAACTCAGGGGCATCCTGGAGGACGTCCCCCTGAACAGTTACGAAGTGATTATGTGGATTGATTCGTATCTTCGCGAACAGTACGAAGAAGATCCCTTGTCATAGCCGCGGACAAATCCTTTTGGCCCGGCATCCTCACATACACACCCTAACCAAGGCAAGTACATTTTACAGGAGGTCATTTATGAAATCTTTGGCAGAGCTTCAGGCGATCAAAGACAAAATGAAGGACAAAGTCGTCCTTCGCGAAGGCACAGGTGAGATCCGTGTCGTCGTCGGCATGGCGACCTGCGGGATCGCCGCGGGAGCCCGTCCCGTTCTGAACGAGTTCGTTCAGGATGTGAATGAGGAAGGCCTTTCCGGCAAGGTAACCGTTTCCCAGACAGGCTGCATCGGCATCTGCCAGTATGAGCCCGTGGTGGAAGTCTTTGAAGCCGGCAAAGAGAAAGTCACGTATGTGAAAATGAATGCGGAGAAGGCAAAAGATGTGGTTGCCAGACACTTAAGAGGCGGCCAGGTCGTTACCGAGTATACCATCGGTGCATATCAAGCTTAAGCGGAGGTAACCCATTATGATTCGTTCACAGGTACTGATCTGCGGCGGAACAGGCTGTACTTCTTCCGGAAGCCCGAAGATCCGTGAAGAGTTCGCTGCCCAGATCGAAAGATGCGGTCTGACGGATGAAGTCAAGATCGTGCAGACAGGCTGCTTCGGCCTCTGTTCCTTAGGACCGGTCGTCATCATCTATCCGGAAGGCACCTTCTACAGCCGTATCACGGTGGAAGATGTGAAGACCATCGTGGAAGAGCACCTTCTGAAGGGCCGTATTGTCGAGAAGCTGGTCTATAAGGACACGGCCGTCACGGAAGACGAGAACGTCAAGAGCCAGATCGACATGGCGCTTTCCGATACCGCGTTCTATAAGCCCCAGAAGCGTGTGGTGCTCAGGAACTGCGGCGTCATCGATCCCGAGAACATCGACGAGTACATTGCCATGGACGGCTACCAGGCCCTCGGCAAGGTGCTGACGGAGATGACCCCCGAGCAGGTCATCCAGGTCATCAAGGACTCCGGCCTCCGCGGAAGAGGCGGCGCCGGCTTCCCCACCGGCCTGAAGTGGGCGCTCTGCGCGCCGAATAAGGCCCCGCAGAAGTACGTGGTCTGCAACGCGGACGAGGGCGACCCCGGCGCGTTCATGGACCGTTCCGTCCTGGAAGGCGACCCCCACGTGGTGATCGAAGCCATGGCCATCTGCGGATACGCCATCGGCGCCACGAAGGGCTACATCTACGTCCGTGCGGAATACCCCATCGCCGTCAAGCGTCTGAACATCGCCATCGAGCAGGCCAGGGAATACGGCCTCCTCGGCAAGAACATTTTCGGCTCCGGCTTTGATTTCGACCTGACCATCCGTCTGGGCGCCGGCGCGTTCGTCTGCGGCGAAGAGACCGCGCTGATGACCTCCATCGAGGGCAACCGCGGCGAGCCCAGGCCCCGTCCGCCTTATCCGGCCGTCAGAGGTCTGTATAATTCCCCCACGACCGAGAACAACGTGGAAACGTTCGCGAACATCCCGCAGATCATCCTGAACGGGCCCGAATGGTTCGCTTCCATGGGTACCGAGCGCTCGAAGGGCACGAAGGTCTTCGCGCTCGGCGGCAAGATCAACAACACCGGCCTCGTCGAGATCCCCATGGGTACCACGCTCCGTGAGATCATCGAGAACATCGGCGGCGGCATCCCCGGCGGCCACAAGTTCAAGGCGGCCCAGACCGGCGGCCCGTCCGGCGGCTGTATCCCGGAGAGCCTGATCGACACGCCCGTGGACTATGACAACCTCACCGCCATCGGGTGCATGATGGGTTCCGGCGGCCTGATCGTCATGGACGACACGAACTGCATGGTCGACATGGCGAAGTTCTTCCTGACCTTCACCGTGGACGAGTCCTGCGGCAAATGTACGCCGTGCCGCGTCGGTACGAAGCGCATGATGGACATCCTGGACAAGATCACGTCCGGCAAGGGCGAACTGGAAGACCTGGACAAGCTCGAAGAGCTGGCCCAGTACATCAAGACGAACTCCCTCTGCGGCCTCGGCCAGACCGCCCCGAACCCGGTGCTTGCCACCCTGAAGTTCTTCCGGGACGAGTATGTGGCGCACGTCGTCGAGAAGCGCTGCCCGGCCGGCGTCTGCAAGGACCTCCTGACCTTCACCATCGACAAGGACAAATGTATCGGCTGCGGCATGTGTTCCCGCAACTGCCCGGCGAACGCGATCTCGAAGACGGATTACACCGCGCCCGGACATAAGCTTCCTTCTTACGCCATCGATCCTTCGAAGTGCGTGAAGTGCGGTGCGTGTATGTCGAACTGCCGTTTCAAGGCCATCTCGAAGAAGTAAGAAAGGAGCCGTGATACTTATGGATATGCTGAATGTGAAGATCAATGGCATTGCGGTGCAGGTACCGAAGGGCTCCACGATTCTGGAGGCTGCCCGTATCGCAGGGGTGGAGATTCCCACGCTCTGCTTCATGAAAGAGAAGAACGAGATCGGCGCGTGCCGCATCTGCGTCGTGGAAGCGAACGAAGGCCGCGGTTTCCGCATCGTCACTTCCTGTGTGTACCCCGTTTCGGAGGGCATGGAAGTCCTGACGAATTCCGCGAAGATCCAGAAGGCCCGCAAGACCACGCTGGAACTGATGCTTTCCACCCATAACAAAGAGTGCCTGTCCTGCCGCCGTTCCACGAACTGCGAGCTGCAGAGACTCTGCAACGAATACCACACGGACGAGAACCGCTTCAAGGGCGAACGGCCGGTCTATGAGATCGACTATTCGGCCGCGCACCTGGTCCGCGACAACAACAAATGTATCCTTTGCCGCCGCTGCGTGGCCGCCTGCAACGAGCAGTTCGTCTCCGTCATCGGCGCCAACAACCGCGGTATCGATACGAACATCGGCCAGGCCTTCGACCTGCCCCTGAACAATGTGCCCTGCATCTCCTGCGGCCAGTGCACCGTCGTGTGTCCCACCGGCGCCCTGATGGAGAAGGATGATACCGATAAGGTCTGGGCGGCGCTGAACGACCCCACGAAGAAGGTCATCGTCCAGCCCGCGCCCGCCATCCGCGCGACCCTCGGCGAATGGTTCGGCATGGCGCCCGGCACGAACGTGGAAGGCAAGCTTGCGGCAGCCCTGAGAAGGCTCGGTTTCTACAAGGTCTTTGATACCGACTTCGCCGCGGACGTCACCATCGTGGAAGAAGCGAACGAGCTCATCGAAAGGATCCAGGGAGGCGGCGTGCTGCCCATGATCACTTCCTGCTCGCCCGGCTGGGTCAAGTTCTGCGAACTGTTCTATCCGGACCTGACGCCCCACCTGTCCACCTGCAAGTCGCCCCACCAGATGGAAGGCGCGATCATCAAGACGTACTGGGCGGAGAAGAACGGCATCGACCCGAAGGACATCGTCACCGTGTCCGTCATGCCCTGTACCGCGAAGAAGTTCGAGTGCGGGCGGGAAGACGAGAGCGCTTCCGGCTATCCGGACGTGGACGTGGTCATCACCACCCGTGAGCTCGGCCGCATGATCGAGAAGGCCGGCATCAACTTCACGGCGCTCCCGGACGAAGCGTTTGACAACCCGCTGAGCGAAGACACCGGCGCGGCCGTCATCTTCGGCGCGACCGGCGGCGTCATGGAAGCCGCGCTCCGTACCGCTTACGACTGGGTCACCGGCGAGTCCTGCGACCACGTCGACTACGAAGCGGTCCGCGGCACCGCGGGTCTGAAGGAAGCTTCCGTCGTCATGAACGGCCTGGAAGTGAAAGTGGCCGTCGCCTCCGGCGCCGCCGCCGCGAAGAACGTCATGGACCAGCTGGCCGCGGGGAACCCGAAGGGCTGGACCTTCATCGAGATCATGGGATGCCCCGGCGGATGCGTCAACGGCGGCGGACAGCCGTACCAGCCGCAGTGCGTACGGGACATTGTGGACCTGAAGGCGGTCCGCGCGAAGGCCCTCTATGACCAGGATGCCGGGATGCCCGTCCGGAAGTCCCACGAGTCGGAGGCCGTCAAGGTCCTGTACTCCGAATGGTATACGGAAGGCTTCGGGAAGGGCAAGGCCCATCATGCGCTCCATACGAGCTATGTGGCCCGTCCGAAGTATACGTACGACAAGTAAGACCGACGGTCCTTCTGAAGGACCTTATGAATTCCACAAGGGGGGCTGCTGCTTTCACGCGGCAGCCCCCTGCTTAAGAAGGGGGGCTGTACATGCCTGAAGATTATACCCTGCTGTATGTGGCCGCCGGGATCCTGACGCTGGTCATCCTGGCCGTGATGACGGTCAGAAGCCGGCTGGGCGCGAAAAAACGGCTCCTGAAGAAAGTCCGCGAAGGCTACGGGCGGATTCCCGACCGCGGCTATACGCAGGAAGAGCTCCAGAAGATCCGGAAATATACGGACGCGGTCTCCGGGGACGCCGCGTTCTTCGTCGACGACATTACCTGGAACGATCTCTCCATGGATGACATTTTCATCCGGATGAACCATACATTTTCCTCGGCAGGGGAGGAAGTGCTGTACGCCCTGCTCAGGACGCCCTGTTACGACACGGCGGAGCTTGCGGAACGCGAACGCCTGATGACGTATTTCCGGGAACACCCGGACGTCCGCGAGTCGCTTTCCCTCGAGTACCTGAAGATCGGCCGCACGCGGAAATACGCGATGGTGGACTTCCTGGACACCCTGAAAGG
>JAGDAW010000078.1 GCA_017959345.1 Lachnospiraceae bacterium
CGCGTACGTGGCCTTCGTGGACGGGGACGACCGGGTGCGACCGGATTTCCTGCGGACGCTGATGGACGCGTTGGATGAGACCGGGGCGGAGATCGCGGAGTGCGGTGTCGTGAAGGTGTACCCCGGGGAGGAAGCCCAGGCGGAGGAAGCAGCGGCAGGCGCCGGTCCGACTGTCTCCCAGTCAGCAGAATCCCAGGCAGGCGCCGGTCCGGCCACAGGCCTTGCAGATACAGAACCGACGGCGCCCGGGACCGGCGAATCCCCGGGAACCGGCCCGTCCCCCGCTTACACCCTCTGTTCCACGGAACACGCCCTGCGGCTCCTGATCGGCGACCGCGTCCTGCACCAGCACGTCTGGAACAAGCTTTACCGCCGTGACGTCCTCGACGGGATCCCGTTCCCGGAAGGCCGGACGAACGAGGATGAATTCTGGACGTACCGGGTCTTCGCCCGGGCGGCGTACGTCTGCCGGGTGGACGCGCCGCTGTACGAATACGTGCAGCGGGAGAGAAGCATCATGGGGAGCCCCTTTGCGCTCCGGCGGCTGGACGGGCTGGACGCCCGGGCGGAGCGGCTGGCGTTCGTGCGGGAACATTTCCCGGGGCTCGCCAGGGAAGCGAAAATGAACCTGTACGGCTCCTGCATTTACAGCGGGCAGATGAGCCTGAAATACCTGAAGGGCAGCGAGCGGCATAAGGCGCTGAAGAAGGTGGACGCCATCCGGAAGACCTGCGTGCCCACGGCATCGGAGATCGCCGCGGAGCCGTTCAGCGCCCGTGTGTGGCTGCGGTTGTCGAAAGTTTCGTTTTTCGGCCTGTGCAGGCTGAAAAACCTGCTTGGAAAAGGATTCTGAGAGGAGGTGCGCGGATGAGGATCCGGCTGCTTGTGATGGACGTGGACGGCACGCTGACGGACGGAAGGCTGTACATCGGGCAGGACGGCGAGGCCATGAAGGCGTTCGACGTGAAAGACGGGTACGCGATCGCGCATTTCCTGCCGGAAATGGGCGTGGTGCCGGTCATCATCACCGGGCGCGCGTCGAAGATCGTTGCGCACCGCGCGGCGGAGCTGAAGATCACGGAGCTTATCCAGGGCGCCGCGTCGAAGCTGCCCGCCCTCCTGGAGGTCCGGGAGAAATACGGTGCGTAACCCGGGGAGATTGCGTATATCGTGGACGACCTGCACGACCTCGAATGCATGGAATACTGCGGCTTCACGGGCTGTCCCGCGGATGCCGCGGAAGAAGTGAAGGAGAAAGCGGATTATGTGTGCGGGCGCGCCGGCGGGCGCGGCGCCGTGCGCGAGTTTATAGAGGAGATCCGGAGACGGGACGGTGTGCGCTGACAGAGGACGGACATGGCGGATACAATGATTAAAGCCGAACACGTTTCGAAGGTCTACCGGCTGGGGCAGATCGGCGGCACGACGCTCCGGGAGGAACTGCAGCGGTTCGGCGCGCGCCTGCGCCACCGGGAGGACCCGACCCGGCGCATCGGCGCGAAAGCGTATGAGGCGGGGGAGACCTTCCGCGCGCTGGACGACGTCTCCTTCCGCGTGGGGGCCGGGGAGCGCGTGGGCGTCATCGGGCGGAACGGCGCCGGGAAATCCACGCTGCTGAAGCTGATCTCGCGGATTACGGCGCCCACGGAAGGGCAGATCGGGCTGAACGGGCGTGTGGCGTCCATGCTGGAAGTCGGGACGGGCTTCCACGGGGAGCTGACCGGCCGCGAAAACATTTACATGAACGGCGCCATCCTGGGCATGAAGAAGCGGGAAATCGACGCGAAGATGGAGGACATCATCGATTTTTCCGAGTGCAGGCAGTTCATTGACACGCCGGTCAAGCGCTACTCGAGCGGCATGTACGTGAAGCTCGCGTTCGCCGTCGCGTCCCACCTGGATTCCGAAATCCTGATCATGGACGAGGTGCTCGCGGTGGGCGACATGGCGTTCCAGCGGAAATGTCTGGACAAGATGAACGACGTCTCCCAGTCGCAGGGGCGCACCATCCTCTACGTCAGCCACAATATGAACACCGTCCGGAGCCTCTGCAGCCGGTGCATCGTCCTCGACCAGGGGAAGCTCACCTACGACGGGGAGACGGAAGAGGCCATCCAGCGGTACCTTGACATGGGGCGGGCGGCCTTCGGGCGGGTGACGGATTATACGGCGGCATCACATATGCCGCGCGTCTCCCGGAAGGCGCAGTTCGTGCGGGCCGAAGTCTGCCGCGACAACAACCTCTACACCTCGGACGAAGCCATGGAGGTCATTTTCACGGTGGAGTCCGGCGCGGATTATGACGACATCCGCTTCATGATGATCCTGTTTTCGCTCGACGGCACCCGCCTCGGGAAGACGGAGTCGGAGAACTTCACCCTGAAGGAAGGGCGCCAGGAAATCCCGGTGTCGGTGCCGCTCGAAGGCCTGGCGGACGGGCAGTATTATTTCCAGATCAGCATCCTCCAGAGGAGCCGCGCGTTCGGCGGGGAGCGGCTGGACGGCATCCCGGACGCGCTGCCGTTCGTGATCGGGAACCGGGAAGCGTTCGGCATCCCGGGCGCCCGGTGGAACAGCCAGTTCTGGGGCCATTTCATGATGAAGCCGATCCGGCTTGTACAGGATTTCGGACATGGAAAATGAAACCTTTAAAACCCTGATCACGGGCAAACACCGCCTGCTGGACCTCCATCTCCGGGAGACGTTCGAATACCGGGACCTGGTGTACCTTTTTGTGAAGCGGGATTTCATCGCCATGTACAAGCAGACCGTGCTGGGCCCCCTGTGGGCCGTGATCCAGCCGCTGCTCACGACGGTCGTCTTCACGATCGTCTTCGGGAACCTGGCGAAGCTCACCACCGCGGACGCGCCGGGGGACCATGCGCTCCCGGGCTTCCTGTTCTATATGTGCGGGAACATCTGCTGGGCGTTCTTCTCGGGCGTCGTGCAGGCCACGTCGAACACCTTCCTGAACAACCGTTCCACCATGGGGAAGGTGTATTATCCGCGGCTGGTCACGCCGGTCGCGACCGCATTTTCCCGGCTGATCTCCTTCGGGATCCAGATGGCCCTGTTCTTCCTGATCCAGGTCTTTTTCCTGGTCCGGGGCGGGACCGGCATCCGGGTGACGCCGGCGCTCCTCCTGCTCCCGGTCCTGGTCCTGCACCTGATGGTCCTGTCCGTGGGCTGCGGCATCGTCGTGTCCTCCGTGACCACGAAGTACCGGGACCTCGCGATGCTGGTGGGCTTCGGGCTGCAGCTGTGGCAGTACGGCTCGCCCATCGCCTACGGCCTGCAGCTGGTGCCGGACGCGATGCTCCCGGTCTATATGATGAACCCGGTTACGCCCATCATCACGACGTTCCGGTACGCGGTGTTCGGCTTCGGGTATTTCAACCTGGGGTATTACCTGGCGAGCTGGGGCATCAGCCTGCTCATTTTCTTTATCGGGCTGGTCCTGTTCAGCCGGATCGAGCGGACGTTTATGGATACGATCTAATGGCAGGACAATGAAACTGCCTGCCGGAAGAAAACGACGAAAAAAGCAGCGGGCGGGGCACCCTGCCGGCTGAAGATATACAGCAGTGCAGCGGGCGGGGCTCCCTGCCGGCTGAAGATATACAGCGGTGCGGCGGGCAGGGACGCTCCTGCCG
>JAGDAW010000007.1 GCA_017959345.1 Lachnospiraceae bacterium
GGGACTCGAACACGTCCAGCTCCACCGTATACGGCGGCAGGGGGATGCGGTAGCGGCGCTTCCGGATGGGCATGCCTCCCCGTTTTTCGTAAAGGCGCCGGTAGGCGTCCTCACTCAGCGGGAGGTTCAGTTCCTCGTGCGCGAGGACGCCGGGGCCCTTCACCGTCAGTTCCCAGGAAGCCCCGTCGTAGGCGCGGATGCGGATGGCGGGGCGGAAGTTGATGTAGACCTGCTCCAGCATGCTGGACGGGAACGCGTCCAGGTCTTCCGGGACGGCGCGGACCAGGTATTTCCTTTCGATTTCCATATTGAAAACAGCCCTTTCGTAAGCGTTGGGACCATTGTAAGGGATGATCCCGGAAATGTCAAACGGAAGCCCGGAAATGCCCTTTTTGCGCGTTTTACGGGGCCTCCGGGAAGCCGCGCCTTCCCCGCGGGACGCGCCCCGTCCGCCGGATGCGGCAGCCGGGCGCCGTACATGACAGCGGACGCCGGAAACCGGGGTGTGAGGACCCCCGGCCGGTTTTTCCTGTTGAAACGGACACATTTTCGTGTTACAATACCTGTGAAGAGCGCAGCGTCCCCCGGGATGCTGCCGGAAGGAGCCGTGCCATGTCCGAACCCGAAACACTCTATAAGCTGATGGTGCTGTACATGCTGAAGAAAGTCAACTTCCCGCTGTCCATCCCTCAGATCTGGTCCTTCTTCGAGGAGAAGGGGTACACGAACTACTTTACGTTCCAGACCACCGTCGCGCAGCTGGAAGAGGCGAACCTGCTTTCGGAGGAGACGGTGCGGAATTCCGTGCTCCTCGAACTGACGAAAGAGGGGGAAGTGGCCCTGTACTATTTTATCAACGACATTTCCCCGGCGGTCCGGAAGGACATGGACGAATACCTGACGGAGAACAAATACCAGCTGAGGAATGAGACGGGCGTCACCGCGGATTACGAGAAGACGGAACAGTACGATTACTGCGTCCATGGGAAGGTCCGTGAAGGGAAGGACATCCTGTTCGAGATGAAGGTGACGGTCCCGACGGAGGACCAGGCACGGATCATGTGCGACCGGTTCGCGGAGAACGCGCAGTCCATCTACGCGTACGTCATGAAGCGGCTGATGTGACCATGAAGCGGCTGCGGCAGCAAGGCTGAGCGAGCCTCTGGGAAGCGGGCCCGGACGGCGGGCGCGCCGTGATCCCGGCGGTATCATTTTTTATAAAAAATGCGGTTGCAATTTCCGAAGAGCTGTGGTATAGTCTTAACGTTGCGAAAAAATCGATGGTCGGAAACCATCCAAAACATGAGAGGTGATCACTATGGCAAAAGACGGCATCCATCCGAAGTACTTTGAATGCACCGTGACGTGCAACTGCGGGAATACATTCGTTACCGGTTCCACGAAGAAAGAGATCCACGTGGAAACGTGCAGCAAGTGCCATCCGTTCTATACCGGACAGCAGAGAACCGCTTCCGCGAAGGGACGCATCGAGCGCTTTAACAAGAAGTACGGTGTAGGCGGGAATCAATAAACATTTCCAGAAGACCGTCCGGTGAGGGAGGCAGCGCCTTTTGCTCTTCGGACGGTCTCTTTCTTTTTTTGCGAAGGAGGGTATCATGGAAAACAAACTGTGTTATTCCGGCATCGGCGGACAGGCGCTGCTGGAAGGCATCATGATGCGGAACCGGGACCGGTACGCGTCCGCGGTCCGGAAGCAGGACGGCACGATCGAAGTGAAGGAGGAGGTGTTCCCGGACTTCCAGGAGAAGCACCCCTGGGCGGCGTGGCCGTTCATCCGCGGGACCGTGTCCCTGATCCTGTCGCTGATCGTCGGGATGAAGACGCTGATGTGGTCCGCGTCGCTGGTGGACGTTTCGGACGGGGAAGGGGAGGAACCGCAGACCCTGTCGGATAAGGAGATGATCTTCACGGTCGTCATCGCGGTCGTGCTGGCCGTCGGCCTCTTCTCGGTATTGCCCACGGTGCTGGTGAACCTGCTGAGGAACTGGCTCGGCAACGGCGTCCTCCTCGCGGTCGTGGAAGGCGTGGTGCGGCTCGGCATTTTCATCCTGTACGTCGCCCTGGTGGGGCTGACGCCGGACGTGAAGCGCACGTTCATGTACCACGGCTCCGAGCACAAATGCATCAACTGCCTGGAGCACGGCCTCCCCCTGACCGTGGAAAATGTGATGAAGAGCTCGAAGGAACACCGGCGGTGCGGCACCAGCTTCATGCTGATCGTGATGGTGATCGCCATTTTCTTCTTCATGCTGATCCGCATTGACAACATCTGGCTCCGGATCCTTTCGCGCATCCTGCTGATCCCCGTGATCGCCGGCGTGTCGTACGAAGTGATCCGCCTGACCGGTTCCAGCAACAGCCGGCTCGCGTATATCATTTCCAGGCCCGGCATGTGGATGCAGAAGCTGACCACGAAAGAGCCGACGGAAGATATGGCGGAAGTGGCCATCGCCGCGGTGGAGCGGGTCTTCGACTGGCGGGCGTTCCTGAAGACGAACTACGGCCTGGAAGTCCCCGGACCCGCGGAAGAAGGCGGAACGGAGCCTTCGGGGGAATGAGCGTGCGGACGTACCGGATGCTCCTGAGATCCGTGGAGGAGATCCTCGGGGATGAACGGAAGGAAGACGCGGGCATCCTGATCCGGGAGATGGAGGGGATGACCCTGTCGGACTACCTGCTCCGGATGGATGAACCGGTCCCGGAAGAACGGGCATCCGTGATCCTTTATGCCGCGGGGGCGCGCGCGTCCGGCGTGCCGCTCCAGCACCTGACCCGCAGGGCGCCGTTTTACGGCCGGGATTTTTATGTGGACGGGCGCGTGCTGGTCCCCCGGTTCGATACGGAAATACTGACGCATGAGGCGATATGCGCCGTCCGGGAACGGGGCGGATGCGCGGAGGTCCTGGACCTCTGCACCGGCTCCGGCTGCATCGGCATCACCCTGAAGCTGGAATGCCCGGGGGCGTCGGTCACCCTGTCGGACGTCAGCGAAGACGCGCTTGCCGTGGCTTCCCGGAACGCCGCGCATTTCCGGGCGGAGGTGAAGGTCCTGGCAGGCGACCTGTTCCGGGACATCCCGGGCCGTTTCGACGTCATCGTCTCGAACCCCCCGTATATCCCGGACGCGGAGATCCGGACGCTGAGCCCGGAAGTGAGGGACCATGACCCGATCCTGGCGCTCTCCGGCGGCCCGGACGGGCTTTCCGTCTGCAGGCGGCTGGTGCCGGAAGCGTACCGCCATCTCCGGGGGAACGGGGCGCTGCTCGTCGAAATCGGGCACGGGCAGGCATCGGACGTCACGGGCCTTTTCCGGGACGCCGGCTTTTCGGGGATCCGGGTGGCCGCGGACCTCGCGGGCATCCCGCGCGTCGTTTCCGGCCTGAGGACCGGGTGACCGTATGACTGAACGCCCCGCGGGAAGCGGGGCTGCCGCTTCGGGAAGGAGGTGAGGGCGGATGTTTGACCGTCTGGAGGACATTGTCCGGCATTACGAAGAACTGATGATGGATCTCAGCGATCCCGCCGCCGCGTCGGACCCGCAGCGTTTCCGGCGGCTCATGAAGGAGCAGTCGGAGCTCGAACCCATCGTGAAGGCCTTCCGGGCGTATAAGCAGGCGGGGAAGGACGCGGAAGACGCCCTGGCCCTCCTGGAAGAGGAGAAGGACGAAGAACTCCGCACCCTTTATAAGTCGGAGATCCAGGAGGCGAAGGCCCTCCGGGAAGAGAAGGAGCGCGAACTGAAGCTCCTGCTGATCCCGAAGGACCCGAACGATGACAAGAATGTCATCCTGGAGATCCGCGCGGGCGCCGGCGGGGAAGAAGCCGCGCTGTTCGCCGCGGAGCTTTACCGGATGTATGCACATTTTTCGGAGACGAGGCGGTGGACGTTCGAGACCCTGGATTACAATGAATCCGGCATCGGCGGCATGAGCAAGGTGACCTGCATGATCACCGGAAAGGGCGCGTATTCGGTCCTGAAGTACGAATCCGGGGTGCACCGCGTGCAGCGCGTCCCGAAGACCGAATCCGGCGGCCGGATCCATACGAGCACCGCGACGGTGGCCATCCTCCCGGAAGCGGAGGAGGTCGACGTCGCGATCGATCCCGCGGACATCCGGTTCGACGTGTTCCGCGCCTCCGGGAACGGCGGCCAGTGCGTCAATACGACGGACTCCGCGGTGCGGCTGACCCACATCCCCACCGGGATCGTGATCTCCTGCCAGGACGAGAAGAGCCAGCTGAAGAATAAGGACAAGGCCATGAAGGTGCTCCGGGCGAAGCTTTATGAGCTCGAATGCGAGAAGGCCCACAGCCGGGAGGCGGCGGAGCGGCGGTCCCAGGTGGGCACCGGCGACCGGTCGGAGAAGATCCGGACCTATAATTTCCCGCAGGGGCGCGTGACGGACCACCGGATCAACCTGACGCTTTACCGGATCGACAGCATCATCAACGGGGATCTCGACGAGCTGGTGGCCGCGCTGACGGCGGCGGACCAGGCGCGGAAACTCGCGGGGCAGGAGGCCTGAACCCTGTAACCGCCGCGGAAAAGCGGCGGGGAAAGCCGGCTGAACTCCGTAACCGGCGTGAAAAAGCGGCGGGGAAAAGCCGTCTGAACTCCGGAAATGCCTCGGAAAACCGGCGGGGAAGCCGGCCGGACCCCGGGAACGCCGGGGGATCCGCGGGCGGATGCCTGTTTTTGCGGATTTTTCCGAAACAGGTATTGACAGGACATCAGATCTGTGATAAAGTAATTGCCACTCACATAGAAGTGAGCCTGAAATGATCTAGATAGAGGCGCAGTTGTTCATCAGTAGCCGGTTGCAGAAGCCCGCAAGGCGTTTTCCGGTGAAAGGGGACGCTGCCGAAGGGGCTCCCGTGCGGGGAGCTGCCTGGGCGTACGGAATAAGATCCGTACGACTGTCGCGAACTGTGCGCGGAGTGCTATCCTTTGATCCTGACGGGGGACTGTGGCGTCCCCTACCACGGAACATTGCAGCGGCCGGCACGTCCGGCCGCTTTTTATGACCGGCCGGGGCGCCGCCGCTTAAGAAGGAAGACGGGCCGCATCGGGGGACCGGGAATACATTTCCCGGACAGCGCCCCGCAGCGAAAGGCTGCGGGAGGCGGAATCTTTTACGGAGGAACAGAAGATGAAGGCAAAGATGTTTAAAGGTGTGGCCACGGCCCTGATTACCCCGCTGAATAAGGACGGGGTGGACTACGCGAAGCTGCGGGAACTGCTGGAGTGGCAGATCGCGTCCGGCGTGCCGGCGCTTGTGATCTGTGGGACGACGGGCGAAGGTTCCACGCTGTCGGATGAGGAACATAAGGAAGTGCTGCGGTTTTCCGCGGAAGTGGTCAACGGGCGCGCGTACATGATCGCCGGCACCGGTTCGAACGACACCGCGTACGCCGTCGAGCTGACGCAGTTCGCCTGCGAGGCGGGCTATGACGCCATGCTGGTGGTCACGCCTTACTACAACAAGGCTACGCAGAAAGGCCTCGTGGCCATGTTCAATGCGATCGCGGACGCCAGCACGAAGCCCGTCATCGCGTACAATGTGCCCTCCAGGACCGGCGTCAACATCGAGCCGGCGACCTACCGGGAACTCGCGAAGCACCCGATGATCGCGGGCATCAAGGAAGCGAACAGCAACATTTCGAAGATCGTGGAGACGGTGTCCCTGGTCGGGGACGGCCTGACCCTGTATTCCGGGAACGACGACCAGATCGTGCCGCTGCTCGCGTGCGGCGCGCAGGGCGTGATCTCCGTCCTGTCGAATGTGCTCCCGGGGAAGACCGTGGAACTCTGCGACCGCTATTTCGCGGGCGACGTGGAAGGCAGCATGAAGCTCCAGTGCGAGATGATGCCGCTGATCAACGCGCTGTTCTCGGAAGTGAACCCCATCCCGGTGAAAGCCGCCATGGCGGCGCTCGGCTTCTGCGAGGACTACGTCCGGCTGCCGCTGACGCCCATGGAAGAGGCGCATAAGGCGCACCTCCTGCAGTGCATGCGGGACCAGGGACTGGACGTCTGACCGGGCGGGGAGGTCTCCTATGAGGATCATCATCAACGGCGCCGGCGGGCGCATGGGGCAGGCGGTGCTCCGGAAGATCCAGGAACGCCCGGGCTTAGAGGCCGCGGCCCTGGTCAGTATGGAATTTGAAACGGACGCGGCGGCGGGCCGCTATCAGTCCATCGGGGAGTGCGATGTACCCGCGGACGTCGTCATCGACTTTTCGCACCACACGGCGGCGCCGGTCCTGGCGTCCTGGTGCGCGTCCCGGAACATCCCCGCCGTGATCGCGACCACGGGCCTCA
>JAGDAW010000079.1 GCA_017959345.1 Lachnospiraceae bacterium
AAGACCCGCGCTCCGGAACACTTTCACTTCTCTTTCGGTCATTCGGCCACCTCATTCCGCCCCGCGGGATTCCCGCGCAGGCATTTTGAAAATGATACCACGGGGGCCATGGGAAGTCAAGCGGTCTTCGGGCCAAATCGGGGGTGATTTTCTGAAAGGACCATTATTGAAAATGCCCAAAGGGCATCCGGGGGATCTCTCTGCGGCAGCCCTGCGTTACCCGGCCCTGAACACCGCGAACGACTGCGGGCCCGCCAGGATCCCGCCGTCCGAAGCGGCGGCTTTCCCGATCACGAAGAGGGGTTCCGACACGCGGATGCCCGGGACAGCTTCTTCCGCAGGGCCCGGATTCACCGCGAGGACCAGGCCGCCGCGCCGGTATACGAACGTATCCTGCCCGTCCGCAGCGGACAGCACCGAAAAATCCCCGTCCGCCTGCAGGTCCGGGAACCGGTGCCGCAGGGCGATGACGTCCTTCACCGCGTTGTAAAGGGACGCGGGATCCGCCTTCTGCGCCTCCAGCGTGGGAGCGTCCGGCGCGGGATCCACAGGGAGGTACGGCCGGACCCCCGGGGCGGCATCGTCGGCACAGGCGGCTTCCGGGGGGCACATTGCCCGCGTGCCGGCGCTGAAGCCGTAAAGCGGGCCGCTCCCCCACTGCATCGGCGTCCGGCTCCCGGTCCTGGTGTAGCCGCCCTCCTTCGAAGGCAGGTCCTCCAGGTAGCGCATGCCGATCTCGTCCCCGTAGTAAATGAACGGGACGCCCGGCAGGGTCAGCAGGCACGCGTACGCGAGCTTCAGTTCCCGTTCGCCCAGGGTCCTCCGGGCGCGCGGCGTATCGTGGTTGCAGGTGATAAAGCTGATATAGCCATAGTCTTTCGATGCCTCGTACCGGGGCAGGTAATCCTGAAGGAAACGCTGGATGCGCCCGCCCGCGCCGCACCGGAAATAACTCCGGTCCGGCCCGCCGATCTCATAGTCCCGGAGCAGCGTGTTGTAGCCGTTCCCGCCGTGGTCCAGGTAGAAATCCATATGGAAACCGGCTTTCAGCGCCTGTACGGGGTTTCCCCACTCGGAGACCAGGGCGCATTCCGGGTATTCCCGGTCCATCATTTCCCGGACGTCCCGCCAGACCATGGAAGTCCCGGTTTTCTCCGGGGTATCGTTTTTCACCAGGGAATCCGCCATATCCACCCGGAACCCGTCGCAGCCGCGGTCCATCCAGAACCGCATCACGTTCTTTATGGCTTCGCGGGTAGCCAGGCACGCCGGGTCGTCCATGGTCTTCTGCCAGGATTCCGCCGGCGCGTACCAGCCGTAGTTCAGGGCGGGCTGGCATTTGAAGAAATTCAGCATGTAGGTGCCGTTCCGGGGGCTCTCGCCGCCGATGTACGGGCGTCCCGCGATGCCCTTCAGCCAGAAATCGGTCCAGATATAGCGGTCGGAAAATGCGTTCGCCTCCGCTTTCCGGCTCTCCCGGAACCACGGGTGCTCTTCCGACGTGTGGCCGGGCACGAGGTCCAGCAGCACCCGGATCCCCATCCCGTGGGCGGTTTCGAAGAGCCGGTACAGGTCCTCGTTCGTCCCGTAGCGGGCCGCCACTTTATAATAGTCCCGCACGTCGTAGCCCGCGTCCTTGAAGGGGGAGTCGAAGCAGGGGTTGATCCAGAGCGCGGTGCACCCGAGTTCCGCCACCGCCGGGAGTTTTTCGATGATCCCCGGGATGTCCCCGATGCCGTCCCCGTCGGAATCGTAAAAAGACTGGGGATAGATTTCGTAAAAGACAGCGTCTTTCAGCCAGGATGGCATGTCGGCATTCCTCCTTACAGACAGAACGCCGGGAGGCGGGGGCTTTATTCCCCCCGCCGCTCGGCGATGACCTTTCCCATATTCCACAGGTAAACGGATTTCTCTTCCGCGGTCTTCCGCTCTTCCTCATTCCGGAAGGAAACGAAAGACGTGTGGGAGCCGCAGATGGGGCACTGCACATACACGCACCATCCGCCTTCTTCTTCCAGATACGCCGCGTCTTCGTGACAGACGCGGCAGGGTTCCAGTTC
>JAGDAW010000080.1 GCA_017959345.1 Lachnospiraceae bacterium
GACGGTCGCCGCCATCGTGTTCGGACAGAATACGGCCGGGCAGCCAGAGCAGGGAGAAGCGGAGGATTAAAGGATTCCGTTCACAGCTTTCCCGGGAATCGCCGGGCGCAGGCTGCCTGAAATAAAAAAAGAAACACCCCCCGGAAGCAGAAGCTGCATCCGGGGGGTGTTCCTATGATGATCGGTCAGAAGGTGATATCCGGAGTGCTTCGCAACGCGTGCGCCACACACCCGGATATCATTTAAAACACTCATGAAAGAGCCATCCGGCCCTGCGCAAATCCTTACCGGTACAGGCCCAGCTGCTCGCACAGATAGGGCAGGAGCCGGTCGGTGTAGAACGCTTTCGTGAAGTGGATGTGGTCGTCCAGCAGGATGTCGTCCCCGGTATAGAACGAGGTGACGTCCAGGTAATGGAAGCCGTTCTCCGCGCAGTACGCGGCAAGCGCGGAATTGTATTTCCGGATATTCGCTTCCTGGCCCGGGTAGTAATCCCGTTCCTCCGGGCTGGTGGAAAGGATGGAAAGGATATAGATCTCCGCCGGGGCCACTTCCGCATACGCGTTCGCCTGCCAGAGGGCGGTGACGATATCATTATAATACCGGACGAAAATATCCGCGTCGTCCCGTTCCTCATTGACCTGGACATCGTTGATGCCGAACCAGAGGACCGCCTTCGGGCAGCCGGAGATGCCGGCGTTCCAGAGGCTCACCCAGTCCGGGTCCGCAGCCCTTCCGCCGTACTGCGCGAAGACCTGGCTGTCCGGGACCAGCGCATAGGGCGGGCGGCCGTCCGAACGGAGCGTAAAGAACCTGGAGTCCCCGATGAACATGACGGAAGAGTAGTCCGCGGTTCGCTGGGCAGGCGGCTGTGTCGGCTGCGTCGGCTGCGTGGGCTGCGTCGGCCGGGAAGTCGGCTGCGTGGGCTGCGTAGGCTGTGTCGGCCTGGAAGTCGGCTGGGTCGGCTGGGTCGGCTGTGTCGGCTGCCCGGGGCCGGCCGGTTCCGTTACGCTTTCCGGCGGGACCGCGGTGGCTTCCGTATCCGGCGTACGTCCGGGGTCATCCGGGCCCGTCGGCAGGATCACGGGCGAAGTGTCCGCGGGATCCCTGCTGGGCTTCTCCGGCGACCGGGTGTCCGGGATGAGCAGCAGCGCGAGCAGAAGGACAATGGCGGCCGCGCCAAGCGCCAGGATGTACTTGTAAAACTTCATGTTCTCCCCTTCCGGGATATCCTGTATCCCAAAAAAACATAATAACGGTTCCGGTCATTCCCGGGAAATGCACGCGGGCGCTGCCGGACCGCGGACCTTAAAAGACCGACGGGCGGAACAGCGACCGGACCTTCCCCAGGATCTCCACATGGTCCGTGATGATGGGCTCAAACGCGGGGTTCTCCGGCTGCAGCCGGAAACGGCCGTCCTCCTTATAAAACGTCTTCACCGTGGCGGAATCCTCCACCAGCGCGACGACGATCTCCCCGTTCGCGGCGGTGTGCCGCGCCTCCACGATCAGCAGGTCCCTGTCGAAGATGCCGGCGTTCACCATGGAATCCCCGTGGACCCTGAGGCCGAACACGTCATTCGAAGAGGCCGGCATGTATTCCGCGGGGACGGAGAAATAGGACTCAATGTTCTGCTCTGCGAGGATCGGCTCACCCGCGGCCACACGGCCCACGACCGGGATGGCGACGGACTCCGTACGGGCCATCTGGAACGACTCGTCCAGGATCTCGATGGCGCGGCCCTTCGAAGGGTCCCTGCGGATATACCCGTTCTTCTCCAGCGAATTCAGGTGCGCGTGGACAGAAGAAGTGGAGTTCAGGCGCACCGCCTGGCAGATCTCACGCACCGACGGCGGATACCCTTTCCTCAGCAGTTCGCTTTCGAGATACTTCAGGATCTCCAGCTGTTTGTCCGTAATGTTCCCGTTTCCCATAAAAGCCGTTCCTCCTTCCGGTGCATATGTCCAAGGACAGTATAGCACATCCCGCGCGGAAAAGCAAACGTTTGTTCGGACTTTTTGTATAACATCAGGGTAAAATGCCTTCTTCCGCGGCAAACTGGATTGCCAGCGGGGGAAAGGCTTCATGAAGCGCTCCGGATATCACCTTTTGACACTTCATTGCAAATGACGGACGGCGTTACGGGAGCTTGCTGACCGTATACCCCTGTCCCTGGATGTAATAGACCAGGTTCGGCAGGATCCTGGCGGTCGTGGGGTTCCCCGCGTGCATCAGGTATACCGCGCCGGGATGGAGCTGCTGTTCCAGCGAAAGCAGGCAGCGGTTGTCGTTCAGCGTGCCGTTTTCCGAATGATCCTCATAGGCGGCGCTGTAGAACCAGAGCTCATAACCCATCTGCGTGACAAACGCCATGGAGAGGTCGGTGAACACGTCGTGCAGGTACATGAACTTCGACATGGTATAATCGAAGCGGTCCTTCACCAGGTTGTGGAGGGTCATGATATCATTTTCCTGGTCTTCCAGCCCGTAGATGGCGAGGCCGTTGTCCGGCGAACTCGCGCCGACGGACGCCAGCTCATGGCGTTCCAGCAGGATCCGTTCGCACAGGTCCGCATGTTCCGCGACGAAATCGAACTTGACGAAGAAGGTGGCGCGGATGTTCAGAGACTTCAGGATGTCGAGGATCCGGCTCACGTAGGAGGCTTCATTTTCCACGACAAAGCAGAGGGAAGCGTTGTTCCCGCCCGCGTCCGAGAAGACTTTCACATTGCTGAAGCGCTCCGCGAATTCCCGGGAAAGGTCCGCCGCGAAATCCGGCTGGTTCTTCCCGTTGCGGCTCCCGGTTACCGTATAAATGCGGTGATCCGCGGAATAAAGCTCACGGAGCGCGACCATCTCCTGGCTGGTCAGCCGGCGGATGCTGGCGGGTGCCGGCGGGGCGGACGTGGGCGGTTCGGAAGGATCCTGTCCCGAAGACGGTTCGGTGGGCTGTCCCGGGTCCTCGCTTCCGGACGGGGAGAGGGTTTCGTCCCCGGACGGCTCCGTGGCGGCGGACGGGGACGAGGGTTTGACCATGTTCTTCACGGATACGCCGGCAAATATGGTCAGCGCGGCGGCGGTTACGGCCAGTACGGTGCTCACAATCCAGGATTTGGTACGCGTATTCATGGTTTTCTGTCTCCCTTCAGGTCCGCGTCCGTGAGCCCGGAGAGCCCCGGCCGCACGGTCATGGAATAATTCGTATAATAAATCACAAATCCGGGCTTCGCCCCGGAAGGCTTCCGGACTTCCTTCTTCCGCACGTAATCCACGTCCGCCTTCGGGTCTTTCTGCAGGGCGGAGTAATAGGCCGCGGCCGCGGCGGCTTCCTCAAACGCCCGCTCCGGCACTTCCCGGTTCTCCGTCTTCAGGATGACGTGGGAGCCCGGCGCTTTCTTCGCGTGGAAGAAATAGTCGCCCCCTTCCGCGAAGCGGAACGTCAGCCAGTCGTTCTGGAGGTTGTTGCGGCCTACGTAAATGTGGAAGCCGTCCGAGGAAATGTAATGGCGCGGCTTCAGGCGGGGCTTCGCCTCCTTCTTCCGGGACTGGGCCTTCTTTATATACCCGGATTCCTCCATCTCCTTCCGGATCTCCTGAAGGTCCTCCGGGGTCTCCGAGAGGTCGATCGAGGTGATGATGGAAGAGAGGTGGGCGATTTCGGCCTCCGTCTCCGGAAGCTGCGCCCGGACCGCTTCGTCGGTGCGCTTCAGCTTCCCGTATTTATCAAAGTAGCGTTTCGCGTTCGCGCCCGCGGAAAGGTCCGGGTCCGTCGGGATCTCGATTTCCTCCCCGCTGTAGTAGTCCTGCACACGCACCGAAGGGACGCCCGCGGGCAATGTGTACGCGTACGCGTTCAGCAGTTCGCCGTAAAGCCGGTACCGGTCCCGTTTCCCGGCGTCCTCCAGCTGTTTCATGTAAAGGTCCGCTTTCCTGGACGCCCGCTCCAGCAGGGTCTCCGCCTGTTTCCTGAGGTCCTGCGCGCGGTTCTTCATGTTCACGGAGCGGTTCCGCTCCCGGTAGAACGTCTCCAGGAGCAGCGAAACCGAGGGGAACGGCCGGATTTCATACAATTCCCCCTGGGCCTCGTAGGAGGGCAGGGGCATGGCGGAGAAGGCGGCGGGCACATCGCCCAGGACGGCCATGACGGGGGAAAAATCCCCGCGGAGCAGCGCGTCCCGGTATTCGAGGAACAGGGCGGCCAGGCGCGACCGGCCCGCTTCATCCAGGGCGGAAACCCGCATGCCCCCGTCCATCCCGCCGGCGAACAGGAGCTCCTGGGACGCCGGGAAACTGAAACCGGTATAGTGCTTCGCGATCGCCTCCGCCAGCGTCTCCTGCCCGGAAAGGCCGGAGAGGAAACCCTCCGCGGTCTCCGTCAGCGCGTCCTTCTTATGCTGCGTGTCCGGGATGAAATACGGCCGCCCGGGCAGCACCGTGCGTACCGAGCTCATGGCCGGCGTCACATGGCGGATCGCGTCCAGGATCATGCCGTCCCCGTCCGTGAAGAGGATATTGCTGTATTTGCCCATCAGTTCGATGATGAGGTGCTTCTCCCGCAGGTCGTTCAGTTCATCCGTATGCTCGAAGGTGATGTCCAGGATCCGTTCCAGCCCGGGCTGGGCGACGGAAACCACCCGCCCGGCGCCAATGTGCTTCCGGAGCAGCATGCAGAAATTCGGCGCGGTCGCGGGCGCGGGTTTCTGCTCGTCCGTCAGGTACGCGAGCGGGAGGGACGCGTTCGCGGAGAGCAGCAGCTTCCGGTTCCCCGTCCGGGTCCGGAAGGTGAGCAGGAGTTCCGTATCCTCCGGCTGCTGGATCTTCGACACGCGCGCGTCCGTAAGCGTCTGATTCAGTTCATGAAGAAGCCCGCGGACCAGGATGCCGTCAAGCGCCATAAAACCTCCCTGCCGGTGCGTCCCGGCTAGATTACTTTTTCTGTATGGTGTCAGGGTAATAAGCCTTCTTTCACGGCAGGTTTGCCTGCAGGCGGGAGAAA
>JAGDAW010000081.1 GCA_017959345.1 Lachnospiraceae bacterium
CGTGGTTATTCTGTTCCCACATCCGGCTTCCTTCAGATCCCACCTCGCGATGGACACCCTTGCCTTCGGCTATATCCTTCCCACTACCGGGCGGATTCGGGACTTTCACCCGCTAGAAACGTGCGCCGCCAGGCGCACAACAAAAAAGCACCCGTCACAAAGCATTCCTGCTTTATGACAGGTGCATGAAAATGCATACGCGGGCCCCTGCCGCACGGTCCGGGGGGGGGCCGGCTTCCGTCGGCGTAAACCGAATGTCCGATTACTCGAAAGGAACCGGGATGTCCCGGTCCTTACACCTGATCAATACCTCAGGTGCATCCGGCAGGTCCTTCTTCCTGACCGTTATTTCGACAGGACCTTCATACTTTGGAAACAGGGGCGGTACGGAGAGTGTCTGGTAAAGGGTCACAACCAGTTTATTTCCTTCCAGTACAGCCGTGTGACGCGTATACCCGTATCCGGAGTCCGGCGAAATGATGCGCCCGTGAATCAGCACCGTATCCGTGCCCTGCATTTCCGCGGTCACTTCCGCCAGGGCTCCGGAATCATATTTTTTCCCATAAAGCCATACGATCAGGAGGGCAAGAAGCACTGTGCCGATCAGGATCAGAACAGCTGCCATTATCTTTATCATTTTATTCATCAGATGTTTCCCTCCCATCATCAATCATATGTATATACATAGATTTCGCTGTTATTAACATCAAGCTATAAATGTTGTGTGTATTCATCTCGGCGAGTCTTCATGAGCCGGAGGATCCCGCAGGTTTTGCGCCCCCTATTAAAGCCACGTTACCGTAAGGATATTTCCCCGCTCACACCCCGTTCACGCGGTCATCCAGCATTAGTTCCAGGATCTGTTCCATGGTGCCGCCTTCCCGGGATTCCTCCACGGACGGCACGACTTCCGGATAGATCACGGACATGAAATAGATGCTTCCGTTTTCACGCCACATGGCATACTCCCCGGTCTTCTCCGGCTCGTATACATCGCCTTTCGTCGTCTGCCGGGCGGCAACCCGGTTCTGCCTGTAGGAAACCGTCCCCCCTTCTACGGTGACAGTCCTGTCGAAATCCATGTCCCATACCCGGATATCGTCCGGCCTCCCGGAGATCTTCGACTCATCTGTCATGCAGAGCACATACAGGGCGCACTGATCCTCCGTGGTCAGCGAGAGATGCAGCGCATACCAGGAATCGGTGTCTTCCGGATAAACGGTCAGCGTCTGCCCCAGGTAATACAGGGTAATATCATGATTCGGATTCAGGGTTGTCATGCGGTTCAGCCGGTTGTCCGGGAGACTCGCTTTCAGCTGTTTCCCCGAGATGGCCGTCGGATTCCCGGATCTGGAAAGGTCGACCGGGTCATGGTGGCGGCCGAACACCGCCAGGACTAGCAGCAGTGCGGCAAGCAGGGCAGCCGCTATGATTCCGAAAACGATTCACTTCTTCAAGGCTTTCCCCTCCTTCCGTATATAAACTCAATCGATGCCAAAATGTATACAGGTTCATCAGAAGACCGCTGAAAAGGCTTCCGGGCCTGCAAGAGCAGCTCAATTCACGTCCAGGTTGTGAATCACCCTTTTTCCTCTTATTATTGTACCACGGTTTGTTTTTTTTGTCAATGTACAAGATTTTGAACATTAATAAGTATAATTCGGCATAAATCAGATACCCTGTTATACGGGAGGACCCGGTTTCACAGCGCCGCCGGAACCCCCGCTGCGTACCCCTGCTGCGGGCCGTTGCATTTCCGGGCGCCGCGTGCTATAATGCGCAGGAGAGCCGGTTCCAGGCTCTGAAAGGAGATCACTGTTATGTTTTTTATCCGAACGGTCGCTTTTTACCTGTTCCTGATCGTTTTCTGCATCCTCGGCCCGCTCTTCTGGCTCGTCTGGCTGGTGATCCGCCTGTTTGACCGGACCGCCGCGGACCGGTATATCCTTGGCCTGGTAAAGGGCCTGTGCCGCATCGGCTGGTTCCTCGCGGGCACCCGGGTGGACGCGCGCGGCACGGAGAACATCCCGGACGGCGCCGCCGTTTACGCGCTGAACCACTGGAGTATTTTCGACATTGTCATCGCCTACCCCTTCATGAAGGACCGGACCGGCTTCATCGCAAAGAAATCGCTCGGGAAGATCCCGTTCTTCTCCTGGTGGATGAAGTTCATGCACTGCCTGTTCCTGGACCGCGAGAACCTGCGGGAAGGATATAAAACGATCCAGGAAGGCATCGATAAAGTCAACAGCGGGATCTCCATGGCCATTTTCCCGGAAGGCACCCGGAACAAGGACCAGGAAGACCGGTATTCCCTGCTGGAATTCAAGGCCGGCGCGTTCCACCTGGCGGAGAAATCGAAGGCGCCCGTCGTCCCGGTCGTCGTCCAGAACACAAGCGCCTGTATGGAAGACCATATGCCGTGGATCAAAAGCGCGAACGTGCGCATCACCTTCCTCCCCGCCATTGAGACGAAGGATATGGACCGGAAGACGCTGAAGGCCCTGCCGGAGCGGGTCCGTCAGGAGATGGCGGAAGTGCTCGAGGGGTACCGGAAAGAAGATGAAGGCGCGGAGAAGGCCTGATTCCGCGGGAGAATCGCATCCGTATCAATTGTATACCGGGCAGGACCCTTCAGACGGATCCTGCCCGGTATTCTTTTGGGTCAAATGATGAATCTTTTCACGGGCAGTTCGCACCGCCCCGGCTTCAAAGCTCAGAAATGCCCGCCGCCGCCGTGGTGGCCGGAGCTCCCGCCGCCGCTTGAAATATGGCCGCCGCCCCCGCTGCTTTCGGTCTGGATCTTATGCACCGTGGTGCGGGTGCCGAGATAGGCGTCATCCTGCATCACCGTACGGAACGAGGCCTGTTTCATATAATAACGCTTCGTGGTCTCTTTCCGCGTCCGGTGGACGCCGAGCGCGACGCCCGCGGCCGCCCCGCCGCCCCCGAGGGCGGTAATGATCTTCCCCCAGATGGTCTCAAAGAACCCCGGGCGGGCCTTCCGCTCCGCCTGTTCCACAAAGGTTTCGCAGGCATGGTACCAGTCGTGTCCCTTCAGGTAATAGAAGAGGTCGCTGTCCGTATCCGTGATGGCGTCGATATCCCAGTCGGAGAGCTTATACTTCTCCGTGGCATTATACTCATCGATAAAATAGTTCCCGGACAGGTCCAGGTAGAACAGGACCGTCTGGCCGTTTTCATCGTACCCGCCGGTCGCGCGCACCCAGTCATCCACCGCGTTCTCCGCATTCCGGCGAAGCACGGCGTCGTCCTGGTACCCGCCGGTTTCCACGATATAGATCACGAAATCCGAACCGACCGATTCCCGCGCGGTGCGGATCCTGGATTCCAGCGCGCTGATCTCGGAATCCGTCAGGGTCCCCGTGGTGTCATAGACATATTTTCCGCTTTGGTACGTGAATCCCGAAAGGAGCAGCACCGCAAAGAAAAACAGGAGCAGTATCGACAGTTTCTTCTTCATACCGGTCACCTCATCAGGAAGAACATGAGCAGGAAGATCACCAGCCCGATCCCCAGGAACAGGGCAATGACCTTCTCGATGCTCGTGGGCAGTTCCCCGTCCACCTGCCCGGTGGACCCGTTCATATAAAGCGGATACGTCTTCCCGTGGTACGTATAGTTCAGCGTCCACACGGGCAGCATGACGTATTCCGTCTCTTCATTGGAAAAGTCCACATGGCTCTGCTGGACATGCACCGTATGGTACTCCGAAACGCTCGCGACGGCGGCGTTCAGGATGTCCGACGCCAGGGACCCCTGGATGCCTTCCCGGAAGGCCTCCGCGTCCGCATTGAATTTCTCCGCGAAATAGCCGGACAGGTACGGCAGGGAGAACGGGACCAGCTTGCCGTAATCGTACGGTTCCAGGTAATGCATGCTTTCGTCCGGCGCCTTCTCGGAAGCGTCGAACGGCACCTGGCTGTAATCCGCCGTCACGACCCGGTGTACCTTATAGGTGGAGGTATCCGTGATCTCCTCATCCCCACGCCGGCTGACGCGCACGATCTCCGCGGTCCCGGAGAACTCCGCCGTCGCCGTGTAGCTGTACAGCCAATATGGGACGTAGATGCCGGTCAGCTTCGCCATGGTCGCGTCCGATTTGAAATCCGACGGGGTCAGCCTGCCGCTCTTCGCCCACTCCTTAAAATGTTCCCCGGCCTGCTTCTTGTCAAAGCTGAAGGGAATCAGGCGGGAGGGGCGGAAGGCGCCGGAAAGACGGCCTTCGATCAGGGCCGGGCTCCCGCAGAAAGAGCAGAGGGTCGCCGCCGTATATTCGTCCGTCACCAGTTCCGCGCCGCACGCCGGGCAGCGATATTCCCGGATACCGTCCCCGTCCGTGTCCACCGCTTCTTCCGTGCCGCCGGTCAGCCCCACGGAAACGCCGGCTTCTTCTTTCATCTCCAGCTCGGAGACCTTCACTTTCGTCTGGCAGTGCGCGCAGACCAATGTATCCGTCCCGCCCTCGTACCGCAGATCGCTCCCGCAGCCGGGACACTTGTAGATCCTGATCAACCTGGCACCTCCTTATTCTTCCTGCCGCGCGGGCGGCGGCCGCCTGTCCCCGCATCTCCCGGCATCCTGTACGGTGTCTTCCGCCGGACGCCGCGGGCCGTCTGTACCCGCATTTCCCGGCATTTTTACGCGGTTTTCCCGCCGGAAAGCCCGTTTTTCCGGTAAAAACCGGCCTCTCCGCCTCAAAAATCAAAAATAATTAAAAATTTTTAAAAAAATTTTTTCGTCGTTTTTCCGCCTCACAGGCCGAAAATATGACCCCATACGTTCGAAATGCAGAAAATGCGCATACTTTGTCCGTTCGTTTCAGTATACAAAATGGAAACCGCTGTGTCAAGCGCCCATCGGAACGTGTACGCGCGGAAGCCGGGGCGGTCTTCGCCTGCCTTGACTTCCTTTTCCTTTTGTGCTATTCTCTGCCTGCGCTTTACGAAGCGTATGCGCATTATACTCTCGGAGGTACCAGAATGAACAGAGGGACCGTAAAGTGGTTCAACAACCAGAAGGGCTACGGATTCATCCAGAATGAAGAAGGCAAGGACATCTTCGTCCATTATTCCGGTGTGAATATGGAAGGATTCCGGACGCTGGAAGAAGGCCAGGCAGTTGAGTTTGAGATCATCGAAGGCGAGAAAGGCCCCCAGGCGATCAACGTAACCAGACTGTAAGACGCCTCATCCGCGGCGGGAAACATACAGGCGGCACTGTCTCCGGACGGGGCCGCGTTTATGCATGCCCTTCGCCGGCCATCTCCCGCAGCTCTTCCGTCGAAAACACGTATTTCTTCCCGCAGAAGTGGCACACGGCCTCCACCGGCTCCCCGTCGTCGATCATCTCCCGTAGGTCCCGCTTCGGCAGGCTCCTAAGCATGCCTTCCGTCTTCTCCCGGCTGCAGCCGCAGGTGAAGGAGACCGGGCACCGGTCCAGGATCTCCGGCGAGAACCCCGAAAGCAGCGTCTCCATGATGTCTTCCGGCATCCGCCCTTCGGCCAGCAGCGCCGTCACGGAAGAGACCGTCCCCAGCCGCTCCTCCAAAAGCGCCACGGCTTCGTCCTCCGCCCCGGGCATCACCTGCAGGATGAACCCGCCGGCCGCATCCACCGTATTCTCACGCGTAAGCAGGACGCCGAGCGCGACGGAAGAGGGGGTCTGCTCCGAAGACGCGAAATAATAGGTCAGGTCTTCCGCGATCTCCCCGGTCTGGAGGATCGTCTGGCCCACATAAGGCTCTTTCAGCCCGACGTCCCGGATGACGCTGAGGACGCCCAGGTCCAACGCGTCCCCCACATTCAGCTTGCCGGGCTTCTTCGACGGCAGGTCCACGTCCGGGTTCTTCACATAACCCTTCACATGGCCGGCGCAGTCCGCGGTCACGGTAAGCCCTTTGATGGGGCCGTCGCAGTCGGTCATCAGCGTCAGCAGGTCCTGGTAATCCTTCATCAAATAGCCCATCATGGCGCCCGCTGTCAGCAGCCGCCCGAGCGCCGCGCAGGCAATGGGGCTCAGGCTGTGGGCCTGCCGCGCGAATTCCACGGTATCCTTCGTGCATGCCGCGAAAAACCGGAGGCTTCCGCCCGCCGCCGTCCCCCTGATCATATAATCCATCTTTACAGGCTTCCTTTCTGACATTTCCCGTGCTCCCGGAGCACCACATACACCCGTTCCGAGTCCGCCTTCGGCGGCTGCTCCGTAAATGCGTCATAGAGCGCCAGGAACTCCAGTCCCGCCTCTTCCGCGAGCGCGCGGACTTCCGCTTCTGAATACGCCCGCTGCGCCTGCGTCTCCCCGAAACGCCGGTAGAGCCCGGAATCCCCCTCTTCCCGGAAGAGCGTCAGGTCGTATTCGTGAATCCCCGTCTCTTCGTCAAATGTGTTCTCCCAGATGCACGTAACGCCCTCTTCCTGCAGGGCAAAGGTCTGCTCCCCCAGGACTTCCCGGAAGAAATACGGGGTCTTCAGGTCAAAGATAAACACCCCGCCGGGGTCCAGGTAATTATTCACAAGGCGCAGCGTCTCCAGGAACGCTTCCCGGTCCGTCAGGTAATTCATCGTATCGCAGACCGCCACGATCCCGCGCATGGTGCCGTAGAGCTCGAACGCCGTCATGTCCTGTTCCAGGTAGAGGATCGGGAGGCCGCTGATGTCCCGCTTCCCGAGCGCGACCTGGAGCATCTCCGGCGACGCGTCGATCCCGGTCATGTCATAGCCCGCGCGGGCCAGGAGTTCGGTCATGGTGCCCGTCCCGCAGCCGAGTTCCAGGAGGAGGCCGTCCCCGGCCCCGAACTTCCGGAGCAGCTTCACCAGGTAGTCACACCAGGCTTCGTAAGGGATGTCCCGCATCAGGAGGTCGTATACCTCCGCAAATTCTCCGTAAGCCATACACCCTCCCCGGGGAAAACGCGCCTGAAAAGCCCGTCGTACGCATGCCGCCCGGGCGTCTTATGCGCCCGCAGGCTGCGCCGTGCCGGTCCGGGCCCGTCTTCCTTACATGCCGAAAGAAGCACTGACTGCTCAGTGCTTCCTGTTTACGCGGGACGTATCCGCCCGCCGCCGTCCCGGCCGCGAAACGCGCCCGGCTGCCCGGTCCTTACAGCTGGCCGAACCGGCGGACCGGGTCAAGAAGGACCGGCTTCTCATGCTCGCGCAGCGCCGCGTACAGCAGGGCGCTGCCCGGCGCGATGCTGCCGAATTCCGCGACACTGTTCGTAAATACCACAAAATCCCTGGAAGCCATCTCCTCCGGCTTCTTCAGGACCAGACAGAAACCGCTGCCGGACGGATCCCGGTAAAGCAGGCTCCTGCCCTTGAACATCCGCACCCGCTTCGAATAGTCCATCACCGCGTCGATGTCCGGAAGGTTCACGACGCAGGCGTCCACCTCCGGTTCATTCTCCGGGTCCGCAAAGCGGCTCTCCGGCGCGACCCGGATCCGGGACGCGGTGTCCACGGAATCCGAGAACTTCGCGTAGTGGGGATCCAGCTCCTCCGCGTCTTCCACCGCGGAAAAGATCAGCATCAGGCTGTCCTTCCCGAGCGGGACCGCCTCGATCATGAGGGGCAGTTCTTCTTCATTAAAACCGTATTCATTCACGGCAAGCGCGAGGATCTCCCGGAAAAGCTCGGATGTTTTCGCGTTCCCGTAGCGAAGCTCCCCGAAAGCGATCTTCCGGGCGGCCAGATCCTGTGCCGTAACCATACAGCGTACCTGATGTTCATTAATTCTTTCCAGACGCACGAACCATCACTTCCTTTCCATGAATGGGGATGATGTTGGGAAAAAACGATATCCGGGGTACAAAGCCCCGGTGCCCAACGATGACAGACCCGGCCTTCGGACAATGCGGACGGGAAGCCCGGCCGCGGATGCCCGGATGCGCACTGCCGTTTAGACTATTATAATCTCGCGCGGCGCGCCTGTAAAGTGAATTCTTTGTGTCTGACGCGTTTTTCCCGCCGCGGGCCGGTCCGGGTCCGCGAGAGGCCGCCGTCCGCCCTCCGGTTTCCGCCCTGCCTCCGGCATGACGTACGCACGCTTCCCCGCCTGACACGGGCTTCGGGAGGCGGTTCCCGGCCGTTCCGGGGTTTGTCCTGTTTGCGTATATAATCGTTATTATTTACACAAACAGATTCTGTTTTTGTGCCGAAAATGTGTTTGCCCGCAAATTTTCATCCGACAGCCCTTGCATTTTCCGGGGCTTCGTGCTACCTTCGGGGCGGATGTCAGCGCATACGCGGCGCAGGCGGCTTTCACAAGGCGGACCGGCCCGGTTAGGGCAGAAGCACCGTCTATGGACAAGGCCGGAAGAAAGCGGCCTCCGCGCGGGGATCCCGGCCTTCCGGGAACTGATACTGCACCACAAGGATACCGCCTGTTTGGACACCCGGCTCCCCGGCACCGCGAGGGAATGGAAACGGTCCCGGGGGGATGGCCCCGGCAGAGAAGCGGCCGGCACCCCGCGCACGCGGCGCGCGATGGACGCGTCCCTGGAAACAGATTCCGGAAAGGGGGATTTTTCCGAAACACGCGCACACAAAAACAGGGATGCGCGTACTGACAGCGAAAGGCTGCCTGAAACAGCAGCACCGCCTGCCGTTTCAGCGCAGCCCCTTTTCCGAAACCGGGATCCGTTTATCCTGGAATGCCCGTTTAACTGATGGCCCGGGTCCGCAGAAAATACTTCTGCACGTCCTCGGCCGTCTTCGCGTAGCAGATATCCGCCCCGAGCGCTTTCAGCTTTACGTCAAAATCCTCATACCCGCGGAGGATATACTGGATGTCTTCCACCACGGACTCGCCTTCCGCGGTAAGCGCGGCGATTACCAGCGCGGCCCCCGCCCGGAGGTCCGGCGCCACGAGCTGCGCGGCTTCCAGCTTCTCCACACCCGTGATGATGGCCACATTGCTCTCGACGGAGATGTTCGTCCCCATCCGGTTCAGCTCGGCCACATACTTGAAACGGTTCTCGAAGATGGTCTCCGTCACCGTGCTGGCGCCCTCCGCGGTGCACAGGAGCACCGTGATCTGGGGCTGCATATCCGTGGGGAAGCCCGGGTACGGGCTCGTCTTCACCCGCGTCCGCTTCAGCGGGCCGGACGCCGTCACACGGACCGCGTCGTCGTATTCCGTCACTTCACAGCCGATCTCGCGGAGCTTGGAGGAGATACAGTCCAGGTGGCGGGGGATCACATTGTGGATCACCACGTCCCCGCGTGTGGCCGCTGCCGCGACCATAAAGGTGCCCGCCTCGATCTGGTCCGGGATCACGGTGTAATCCGTCCCGTGCAGGTGCTGCACGCCGTCTATGCGGATCACGTCCGTGCCCGCGCCCTTGATGCGCGCGCCCATGCTGTTCAGGAAGTTCGCCACGTCCACCACATGGGGCTCTTTCGCGGCGTTCTCCAGGGTGGTGCGCCCTTCCGCGTACACGGCGGCGAGCATCACGTTGATGGTGGCGCCGACGGTCACGCTGTCGAAGAAGACGTGCGCGCCGTGCAGCTCCTTCGCTTCCACACGGACCATGCTGTTCTGGATGGAGGTCTTCGCGCCGAGCGCGGAGAAGCCTTTCAGGTGCAGGTCGATCGGCCTCACGCCGCCGAAATTGCAGCCGCCGGGCATTGCCACCTTCGCGTGGTTGTACATACCGAGCAGTGCGCCTAAAAGGTAGTAGGACGCGCGCAGATTCTTTGTTTGC
>JAGDAW010000082.1 GCA_017959345.1 Lachnospiraceae bacterium
ATCTGGACCATCTCCATCTCCATGGAGGCGCCCTCTTCCAGGTTCACCTCCGTCACCGGGTTCAGGATCCGCTTCCCACTGCCGTCGCCCTCCCCGTAATGCTTCTCCACGTACCGCACATGGGCATTCCGGCCCACGAAGAAGCGGTGGATCCCGTCGTGCTGGGAATCCTGGTTCCCGCAGTTGTGGATGCCGCAGCCCGCCACGATCACCACGTCCGCGCCTTCGCCTACGTAGAAATCATTGTACACGGTTTCCCGGATGCCCGCCATGCTGAGCACGACCGGGATATGCACGGATTCGCGCTTCGTATACGGTGCGATGCGGATGTCGATACCGCTGCCATCCTCTTTCGAGGTAATCTTGATGTTCGCGGTGGAGTTCCGCCCGTCCAGTTTCGAATTCACCCGGAAATTATAGGCGCCCTCCGGGACTTCGTGAAGGTCCGCGACCTCCTCTATGATGCGTCTCTCAATACTGTCCATCGCTTCCCCCCTCGTAATCCCGGGCCGCCGCCCCCGATGCCGCAAGGCGCGGGAGGATCTCCTCCCTGGGGCCCTGTTCCGTAATGCGCCCGTTCCCGATGACCACGATCTCGTCCGCGATCTCCAGGATCCGCTCCTGGTGGGAAATGATCATGATGGTCCCGTGCATCTGTTCCCGCATCCGCCGGAACACCTGGATCAGGCTCTGGAAGGACCAGAGGTCGATGCCCGCCTCCGGCTCGTCGAAGATCGTGACCGGCGTGTGCCGCGCGAGCACCGTGGCGATCTCGATCCGCTTCAGTTCCCCGCCGGACAGGGACGCGTTCACTTCGCGGCGGATGTAGTCCCGCGCGCAGAGCCCCACTTCCGAAAGGTACTGGCAGGCGTCCGTGATGGACAGCTCCTTCCCGGACGCGATCTTCAGGAGGTCATAGACCTGCAGCCCCTTGAAGCGGACCGGCTGCTGGAAGGCAAAGCTGATGCCCGCTTTCGCGCGTTCCGTCACGTCGAGGCCGGTGATCTCCCGGTCATCCAGGAAAATGTGTCCTTCCGTCGGCGTCTCGATCCCGGCGATCAGCTTCGCGAGGGTGGATTTCCCGCCGCCGTTCGGGCCGGTCAGCACGATAAATGTATTATCCGGAAGCGTCAGGGAGACGTCCCTGATGATCTCCTTCCCGACATGTTCTTCCTGCACTTCATATTTGATATGTTCCAGACGGATCATACGCTTTCATTCCTTTCCGCTCCGGCACGGAAGCCCGCCCGTTCCCGGCAGCATCCCTGCCGTCCCGCCGGTCCGCCCGCGGAGCGCCGTGACGGCTTCTCCCGGTTTCATGATGCGGCGGGGGCGTCAAGCCCCCGCCACTGTTCCGGTCTTAAGGTACTTCCGGCAGCACGATATCGCCGCTTTCCGTCATGACATCCTCATTTTCAAAGAGGATGACTTCCATCCCCGGAAGTCCGCAATGCCTCCCGGGCCGTTATTTCTGGTCCTTCTTCTCCTCTTTCTGGGGGATGGCGCCCTGGGGCGGCACGTAGCCTTCCGGATGCTCCAGCTGGACGATCGCCGCCTTCTGCATGGGGATGCGGCAGTTTTTATTGTTGCCGAATTCCACGATCACCGTATCGTCCGTAATGTCGATCACCACGCCGTAGAAACCGGCGGTCGTCAGCACCGTGTCGCCGATGGTCAGCGTGCTGAGCATATTTTCCTGCTCTTTCTGGCGCTTCCGCTCCGGGCGGATGGCGATAAAATACATGGCGGCAAAGAACGCCACCATCACGACGCCGTACATGATCAGGGACTGGGTGGGGTCTACCTGCTCCGAGCCGGACGGCATGCAGCCCGAAAACAGCAGGACTGCAAGAACCGGGATGGCCGCGGTCAACTTCTTCATCATCATTCATTCCTCCGAATCTTCATTCACCCGGACCGTGTCCGGATACAGCCTCAGCTTTCGCTGTCGGGACCTTCCTTCATTTTCTGAAGCACGCTATATTTATACTCTCTGAAAGTGCCTTTGTCAAGGGATCCGCGGATCTCTTCCATCAGGCGGTTATAAAAATACAGGTTATGCAGGACGCACATGCGCATCCCGAGCATCTCCTTCGCTTTCAGGAGATGGCGCACATACGCCCTGGAGTACCGCCTGCAGGTGGGGCACCCGCACCCCTCTTCGATGGGCCGCCCGTCCCGCTCATACTTCTGGTTGAACAGGTTCAGCTTCCCGGAGTGGGTATACACATGGCCGTGGCGGCCGTTCCGGCTCGGATAGACGCAGTCGAAGAAATCGATGCCGCGCTCCACGCCTTCGAGGATGTTCTCGGGCGTGCCGACGCCCATCAGGTAGGTCGGTTTGTCCTCCGGGAGGTACGGGACGGTCTCCTCCAGGATGTGGTACATCTGCTCGTGGGTCTCCCCGACCGCCAGGCCGCCGACCGCGTACCCGTCCAGCCCCATCTGCGCGATCTGCTTCGCGTGGGCGGTCCGGACGTCCGGCAGGATGCCGCCCTGGTTGATCCCGAACAGGAGCTGTTCTTTATTGATGGTGCGCTCTTCCCGGTTCAGCCGGTCCATCTCCGCCTTGCACCGCTCCAGCCACCGGGTGGTCCGCTCCACGGAAGGCAGGATGTAGCCCCGGTCCGCCAGCGCGGGCGGGCATTCATCGAACGCCATGGCAATGGTGGAGGCCAGGTTCGACTGGATCCGCATGGATTCCTCCGGTCCCATGAAAATGGGCCGGCCGTCAATGTGGGACCGGAACAGGACGCCCTCTTCCTTAATCTTCCGGATGCCCGCGAGGGAGAATACCTGGAAGCCCCCCGAATCCGTCAGGATGGGCCGGTCCCAGCTCATGAAGCGGTGCAGCCCGCCCATGTCGTGGACCAGTTCGTCCCCGGGGCGCACGTGCAGATGGTAGGTATTGCAGAGTTCCACCTGCGTGCCGATCTCTTCGAGGTCCCGGGTGTCCACGGCGCCCTTGATGGCGGCCACGGTCCCCACGTTCATAAAGACCGGGGTTTCGATCGTCCCGTGGACCGTCTCCATGCGCGCGCGTTTCGCCCTGCCCTCTTTTTTCAGTATCCGATAGTTCATGGGGTTCCCCTCATCCGGACGCGCGCGGGACCCGGAACGGGCCGCGCTTCCCGTTTTGCAAGGTCAGAAAGGGCCCGGCCGGAATCCGGCCGGGCCGCTTGCATTGACCGTCAGTCTTTCTTCTTCGGGGCGAATTTCGTCCGGAAGGTATACCACAGGGCGCCTGCGAGGCAGACGGACGAGTACGCGCCAACCAGGATGCCCACCATCAGCGGGAGGGCAAAGTCACGGATGGAGCTCACGCCGAGGATGAACAGCGACGCGACCATGATGAAGGTGGTCAGCGAGGTGTAGATACTCCTGCCGAGCGTCTGGGTAATGGACAGGTTCACGACTTCCTTCAGGTCCGCCTGGGAGCCCATCAGGGACAGGTTCTCACGGATACGGTCGAAGATGACGATGGTGGCGTTGATGGAATAACCGACCAGGGTCAGCATGCACGCGATGAAGGTATTGCCCACGGTCCAGCGGAACACGGCATAACCCGCGAGCACCACGAACACATCGTGCACCAGGGCCAGGATGGAGGCGCCGGCGAAGCGGATGTCGCGGAACCGGATCCAGATGTAGATCAGCATGGCGATGGCCGCCAGGATGACGGACAGGATCGCGGACCGGGCCATCTCCGCGGAAATGGTGGCCGTGATGTTCTCAAAGGTGATGGAGGAGTCGTCCACCTTGAACTGCTTCTCCAGCATCTCATAGAGGGCCGCACGGGTCTCCTGCGAGAGCACCTGGGTCTTGATGATGACTTCGTTGCTGCCCATGACCGGGGTCAGTGTGACGTCCGTGGAACCGATGACTTCTTCCACGAGCGGCTTCACTTCGTTCTCGAGCTGTTCCACCGTGCGGTTCTCGTTAAAGTTCACGCTGGTGGACGTGCCGCCGATGAAGTCCAGGCTGTAATTCAGCGGGTAAGACAGCGCGCCGTGGACGATCATGAACACCACGCCGATCAGCACGACGGCGCCGGAGGCGCAGAAGAAAATATTGCGCCTGGACAGGAAATCCACAACCTTATCCGTCCTGGACTTCCCGTACAGTTTCTCATCCTGGAGGCCGACCGCGTAGAACGCCTTAATCAGCAGGCGGGTCACCACAAGGGAGGTGAACATGGACAGGACGATACCGAGCGCCAGCGTCACCGCGAATCCCTGCACCGGGCCCGTACCGAAGATGAACAGGACGAGGGCCGCGATCAGGGTGGTCACATTGCCGTCGATGATGGCGGACAGCGCTTTCGAGAAACCGGTATCGATGGCCTTCTCCACACCGGAGCCGGCGCCGATCTCCTCACGGATTCTGGAGAAGATGATCACGTTCGCGTCAACCGCCATACCGATACTGAGGATGACGCCGGCGATACCGGGCAGCGTCAGGGTGATCTCCTGGTTGAATGCCGCGAGCAGCACCACGATCAGGCCGGTATAGAAGATCAGGGCAATGGATGCCGCGGCGCCGGGCAGGCGGTACACCAGGATCATCAGCACGACGATGATGGCAAGGCCGATCAGCGTGGCGATGACGGACGTGGTGATGGCCCGGGTGCCGAGGGTCGCGCCGACGACTTCCGAACGCAGCTCTTCCAGCTGGACCGGCAGCGCACCGATGCGGATATAGGACGCCAGCATGGACGCGTAATCATACGTAAACTGTCCTTCGATGATGCAGGACGGGGAAGTGATCTGCTCCTTGCAGGTGGGGGACATCAGGACGCTTCCGTCGTAGATGATGTACAGGGGTTTCCCGGTGCCCGCGAGTTCCTTCGTGACGTCCGAGAACTTCTGCTGCCCTTCATCCGTAAAGGTCAGGACGACGACGTAATTATTGTCCTGGACCGCGGGCTGTGCGTCTTTAATATCGTTTCCGTCCAGGACCGTCGAATCCGCGATCTTGGAGGAATCCGTACAGAACACCAGGGAGCCGGGACGGCCGAGTTCCGCCAGCACTTCCGTGGCGTCCGATTCGCCGGGGATGTCGATGGTGATCCGGTTCGTGCCTTCCTGGTAGACGTTCGCTTCCGTGGAATAGTCGTACGCACGGTCACGCAGCTTCGTGATGGTATCCGACATATCCTGGGCATCGGGCGTCTCTCCCGTGACCTGGTAGGTGATGCTGACGCCGCCCCGGAGATCCAGGCCGAGCTTGATGTCCGTGATGGAGCCGGAATAGTTCGCGCCGTAACCGCGGATGGCCGTGAACAGCACGAGCCCGATCAGCAGCGCGCTGACGACGAGCGTGATGATGCCGGCTTTCTTGGAGTTGATCTTCATGTTGATAGCCCTTCTTTCTCGTTTTCCGGTGTGCAGACGGCATAAACATCCCTGCACACGCACATTCCAAAAATATAGCCCAAATCAGCCCGGTTGTCAAGTTAAAAAACGAAGTCAGGGAAAAAAACAGCCGGACCGCGGAAAAGGGGCAGGTACCGGCTGCGCCGGCATCCCGCCGCCGCGCCTGGGACCTGCCCCTCCGGCCGTGTTCTGTGAAATGGAAAGCCGGACGGTAAGCCGGGTTATGTCGTGAATGATCATCTGTCTAGGCCGGCCGTTACCGGACGGCTCAAGCGGCCTACCCGGGAGCAGACGGGCCGCCTTATGCTCCCTGCATGGCCTTGCTTCGGATGGGGCTTGCATATGCCTGTCCCGTTACCGGGCCAGCGGTAGTCTCTTACACTGCCATTTCACCCTTACCCCGTGGGGGCGGTGTCATTTCTGTTGCGCTTTCCTGGGAGTCGCCTCCACCGGACGTTATCCGGCATCCTGCCCTGTGAAGCCCGGACTTTCCTCACCTGCCTGACGGCAGCCGCGATCATTTATCCGACTTTCCGGGGGTATTATAGCCTTTTCTTCCGGAAACCGCAACCGTTTCCTGCGTTTTCCAGAAAGATCACCCTTCACCGGGACGCCCGGCCGCGTCTTCCGGCCCCGGGCCCCGTTTCCTCCGGGCCCGCCGCCCGGTCCCGGGTTTCCCCGCATCCGCCGCGGGTGTACCGCTGCCGAGGATCCTGCCGATCTCCGCGATCCGTGCCGTGATCTCCAGGAATTCCGGGCGTTTTCCCGCGTCCGGCGAGGACGCGGCGATGCGGTCCCGCGCGCGCTCCATGCGGCCTTTTTCGGCCTTCAGGTACTTCAGGAACGCCTCCGGCTTCTTCCGGAGCAGCACCGGGCCGTACCGGAGTTCTTCGCCGGTCAGCGGGCATGCGCCCGGTGTTCCAGGCGTCTCCGGGGCATCCGTACTGTCCGCTTCTCCAAGTGTCTCCGGGGCATCCGTACTGTCCGTTTCTCCAAGTGTCTTCGGGGAATCCGCTTCTCCGGGGGCCTTCTGGCATGCGCCGTCCCCCTTGCCGGGAATCGCGTCCCCGCCGGGCACGCACCGCAGCACCGGGTAATATTTCCCGTCCTCCTCCGCCATGTCCTCGTCCTCGATCCGGAAGCCGAGCTCGTACACCGTCCGGCGCACGGCATCCCGGTCCGTGTGGGGCGAAAGCACCCAGGAAGACGCGCTCCGGGCGGTCTCCTGCCCGTTCAGCAGGATGTCGCGCATCAGCATCCCGCCCATCCCGGCGATCACGATCACGTCCGCTTCCCCGGGACGTACGGTGGAGAGGCCGGATCCCAGGCGGGTCTCGATCCGCCCGGACAGCCCCGCCTCCTCAATATGGGCGCGCGCGGCCGCGAGCGGGCCTTTCCGGAGGTCGGACGCGATGGCGGATCCCGCCTTCCCCCGCCTGACCAATGCGATCGGCAGGAAGCCGTGGTCCGTCCCGATGTCCGCCGCCGTGCGGCATTCCGGCACCATCCCTATGATTTTCTCCATCCGTTCCGAATACGTCAAACCGTTCCCCGTCCTCTTTTTTGCCGTCTGCTCGGCATCTAAAACACCGGAAGGTTCCGGAGGTCCTGCTTCTGCTTCATGAGTTCCATCAGCGTCCCGGGGTCCTGCGCGGCGGCCGCTTTCCGTTCCAGGCTGTCCGCCTTCACCCGGAGCACGGCTTCCCGGAGCGCCTGCTTCCGCTCCTCCTCTTCCGCGTCCTCCATGAACACGGACGACAGGAGGGACGTCACTTCCCCGTACTGCTCATTGTCTATAAAGCGGTCGATCAGGAGCGCCGCGTTCAGCGCATTCCGTTCCAGCTGGTCATACAGGCAGGCCGCCACGTCCTGCAGGAGCGGCGTACTGAAATCCGAGGGGGAAAGCACCCTGCGGATGGCCTGGAAATGTTCGGGAGACCCCGAAAGGTCCGTCAGGATCATCCGCTCCGCCTTCTGGAGCCCCGTCTCCTTCTTCTGCCCGGGGAAACCGGACGCCGCCGGCTTCCGCGTCTCCTCCGGCGCCTGCATCAGCCCCTGCCGGTTCCCGATCTCGCTGACCCGCGCCTTCAGCACGCCGTAATCGATCCCGTAGGCCGCCGCCACGGATTCCGTATAGGCGTTCCGCTCGATCTCGTCCATAAACGCCGCCAGCTTCGAGGCGGTCTCCGTAAAGAACCGCGTCTTGTCGTCCGGGTCCGTAAAATCATAGGTTTCCCGGAGGCACGCGATCTCGAACAGGAACGCATTGACCGCCGATTCCACCCGTGCGCGGAACGCGTCCGCGCCCAGCGCCTTGATGAACTCGTCCGGGTCCTTGTATGGCGCGAGGTCCAGCACCTTGATGCGGAGCCCCGCTTCCTTCAGGATGGGGATCGCGCGGAGGGCGGCTTTCTTTCCCGCGTTGTCATGGTCGTAACACAGCACGACTTCCTCCGTGTACCGCTTCAGGATCATGCCGTGCTGCACGGTAAATGCGGTCCCGAGCGACGCCACCGCGTTCGTAAACCCCGCCTGGTGCATGGAAATCACGTCCATATACCCTTCGCACACCAGCAGGAAGCGTTCCCGGGAACGTTTGGCCGCGTTCAGCCCGTAGAGGTTCCGGCTCTTGTCGAAGATCATCGTCTCCGGGGAATTCAGGTATTTCGGCTCCCCGTCCCCCATGACGCGCCCGCCGAAACCGATCACGCGGTTGTTCGTGTCCATGATGGGGAACATGACCCGGTTCCAGAATTTGTCCGTCACCCCCCGCTCCCTGTAGGTGAAGAAGCCCGATTCCTTCAGCTCCGCGTCCGTATACTCCTTCTCCTTCAGATACCGGTACAGCGCGTTCGGGGACTGCAGGGCGTACCCCAGCCCGAAATTCCGGATGGTCTCATCCGAGAGCCCGCGCTTCTTCAGGTAATCGTACCCGATCTTCCCCTGCGGGCTCCTCAGCATGCGCACGTAGAAGAACGCGGCTTCCCTGTACATGGCGAGAAGTCTGGAGCGGCGGTCCGCTTCCTGCCGCTGCGCGGCGGTGAACTCCTGCTTCGGGAGCTCGACCCCGCCCCGCTCCGCCAGGAACTGGAGCGCCTCGGGGAAGGTGCAGTTCTCGTAATCCATGATGAAGGTGATCACATTTCCCCCCTTGCCGCAGCCGAAGCATTGGTACGTCCGGCGGGAAGGCGAGACCGAGAAAGAGCCGGTCTTCTCATTATGAAAAGGACAGAGGCCGAAATAGCCGCCGCCCTTCTTTGTGAGGTGTACATAGGACCCGATCACGTCCACGATCGGGTTCCTGCTCCGCACCTCTTCAATGATCTCTTCGGAATAGAACATTACTCCCTCCAGCCCTTCGGTACGAACAGCTCTTCGTACTTCAGCACCGCGTACTGGTCCGTCATGCCGGAAATATAGTCGCTGATCACGATGGGCTTCTCCTCCCCGCGGTCCAGGAAGATCCGGTAGGACGGCGGGATCGCCTCAATGTGGTCCATATAATAATAGAAAAGCGCGCGCAGCATATTCTGCGCCTTGAGTTCCTCCCCCTTCACCTTGGGGCTCTCGTACACCTCCCGGAACATGAACTGCCGGAGGTCCATCATGGCGCGCCGCACGTCCGGCGACTGGCAGATGTCGTCCCCCTCCATGCTGCTGGCGATGATGTCGTGGATCATCGTGTTCAGCCGGGTCTTCACGGAATGCCCGAGCACCCCGGCATACGCGTCCGGGATCTGCGATTCCTCCAGCACCCCGGCGCGGATGGCGTCGTCAATGTCGTGGTTGATATAGGCGATCTTGTCCGAGAGCCGCACGACGCGCCCTTCCGGCGTCGCCGGCATGTTCGCGGTGCCGTGGTTCAGGATGCCGTCGATCACTTCCCGGGTCAGGTTCAGCCCTTCCCCGTCCTTCTCGATGAAATCCACCAGGCGGACGCTCTGCTCATTGTGCCGGAAGCCGCGGTACCCCAGTTCCTTCAGCACCTGGTTCAGCGCGGCTTCCCCGCTGTGCCCGTACGGGGTGTGGCCCAGGTCGTGGCCCAGGGCAATGGCCTCGATGAGGTCCTCGTTCAGCCGCAGGGCCTTCCCGATGGTCCGGGCGATCTGGCTGACTTCCAGCGTGTGCGTCAGGCGCGTCCGGTAATGGTCGCCTTCCGGCTCCAGGAAGACCTGGGTTTTGTTCTTCAGGCGGCGGAAGGATTTGCTGTGGAGGATGCGGTCGCGGTCCCGCTGGTAGCAGGTCCGGATGTCGCAGGGCTCTTCGTCCCTGAGGCGGCCGACCGAGTCCCGGGCGTGCGACGCCCGGGGGCTCAGGATCTCATATTCCCGAAGTTCCATCTGTTCGCGTATGGTCATACCGTATCCCTTCCTGCCTGGCCGTGTGTTTTCCTTAAAAAGAGCCGTGACGGAAAAAGCGGATATCCCGCGTGCCGCACGCCAAATGCATAAAGATGCGCCCCGCCGCGGCAGGAAAAGACCTGCTACGCGGATATCCCGGACAGGATTATAGCACATGCAGACGCGGAAAACAACGGCGGAAAAGGCCCGTGGTTTTTATCGGCCCCCCGGACATCCTTCAGCGCCTCCTGCTCAGACGGGGCGCGACTCCACCGGTTTAAACGGGAAATTCTTCAAATGGTTCTCACGTACAAAATCATGGAATTCCTGTGACATCACAACGCCCACACTGTAAACATACACAATGCCGGTCCCGTCCCAGGAAGAAGTGTCCAGGCAGAGTTTATCAGGAGGATTGGATGCATTCAGCCCCATAGGATTGCAGAGATTACATTGATTTCCGGGAAGTCCATGCGTGATAGTAGCTTTCGTGTCAATCCTTACAAGATCTGTATAGGGGATATTTGCCGTGTAGTATTTCGGCGGGATTTCGTTTCTCCTGTTGTGAGATACCTTTACGACACGAAGTTGTTCGAACGAGGATATTCCTGTCATTCCCTCTTCCATATAGCATTTTACAAATCTTTCAGAAACAACCAACCGCTCATTTAGCCAACAATCAATCCGATCTGGAAAATTTGGGAAACTAATATAAATCAGCATGCGAGTTTGATGAGACCCGTGTACAGGATGACTACTCCGTGATAGGAAGCGAATTCTGTGATTTCCTGTCAACGCTGCTGACTTTCCGCTTGATCAAGGCTTTTGACCAGGCACAGCTGCTGGAAGAGAGGACATATAAAAAGACCATGTCTGTACTGAGCCGAGCCAAGAAAGTACGCTCAGATGGGGAAACATGGCAGCTTGTCAGGCTGAATCCATCCCATGAGGAGATCCTGCAGGAGCTTGGGCTCATCCCGAAGCCAAAGGAACCCAAAAAAAGAAGCAGGACCGTCCAAAAGGGAGCAAGAGCAAGCAATCCGCCAGGGAGCAGGAACCGATCCCGACAGAATGCAGACGCAAACGTGGTCGCCCTAAGGGAAACAAAACCAACCCAAAACCAGATGTTTCTGCCGCCGGTCAGAGCTAATGCTCTGCCGGTCGGTGTTGCACTTACAGCCACAAACTATAGGCCGTATAGTCTAACCGGATGGGAAAGCACTACTTAACACTGATTCAAAATCGGATATTACAGCTGTACTTTGTCAGTACGTCACCTTTGATTATCAAGTTAACCAATCGAATAATATCTGAGCTGATAGTTGCAGTAATCGTATATCTTACGGGTGTAGACCTTTCTCAGCTCTGCCAGCGCCTCATCGCTGTAGTCTATTATCATGAATTTATCCATTCTGCGCAGTGCATACCCGTACCCACGGGCTATTTTTTCAAGAAAATTCTCGGGCGGTGCAGAAAAGTGGATGCAGATAACCTTTTGGTAGGCTTGCAAACTGGTGTTGCCTTTAAAAACCACGACACATATTTCATTAATTTTATCCCACTTTACATGTGTTAATCGACTAAGGCCCCTGGTTTCTGATATGCCATCATTCGATATACTGTATTTCCTTGTTTCAAATATAAAACTTATAATACAAAAATATGTTAATAATATTGTTAATAATATCTCTATTATAGAAAAGAACAGATAGAACGCCCTCATCTCAGCAAAAAATACGATGGCAAAATAGATGGAAAGCGCCGATGTTGCTACTGCTGCGATAGTAACAACCACTAGATTAGCGTATCTTTCTAATCTGCTCGCCTTACTAAAACGACATTCTTTCAAAGTGCTTCACCCCCAGATTTAATTTTCACCTAACAATAGCGACACGGCGGGAACCGCCCCACCCGCTAATCGTACTGTTATAGTTTGACGCAGATGATGTTGCTGAATTAGCCGCAGGAGACTGAACGCTTAGCAGGCTTCTAACAATATTGGTGGCAGCCTGTTGTCCAGCCACATTCATCATCTCGAAAGCAGCCCCATTCATTAAAGTACCTGTGTATGCTGTAAATCCTGAGGTAAATGCGTTCTCCGTAGCTATTGGAATTTTTGTTCCAATGTATGTTCCAACTGCTGCAACTGTGCCAGCCACAGCGCCGGCTGAGACTTTTTCCACAACACTTCCTTCAGTGTTAATGGCAGTTGCAACTGCGACAACTCCCCCAACAACAAAGGAGGCAACTACATTACATTTTTCTGCCACACCTACGGCGGCTCCTATGGCACCGCTGACCGCGCCAACGGCGACCGCAACCCCCATTCCGGCTGCAGTCATTTGTGTATCACTTATACCGCAACTAACAACATAAGATACCGCCCCAATCAGTGCGCCTGCGATTCCTCCACCAATAATTGCACCGAACAATACTCCAAACTCTCCGGTTGGGTCTACGCCAATCACCGGGTTGTTTCCGCAGTAGGCGAACATATTGTAGCTCAGGAAACCGCCGTCAGTTACTGCATAGCTATCAGCATTGAGGAACCTATGGACTATGGGGTCATAATAACGGGACTGTAAGTAGTAAAGTCCGCTGTCCCGGTCATACCAGTATCCTCTGTACGTATACGGGTTCGTTACGATCAGCTGCGTTCCGGTGGCATTCCCCGCCTCATTCGTCTCGGTTACCTTCCCCCACGCGTCATACACGTAGCTTACGAGCTTCATCCCCGCAGTGTCCATGATCCCCGTGATG